>JAAYJB010000397.1 GCA_012523155.1 Synergistaceae bacterium
CCTCAATGGTCTTTCCTTCTGCTGATAAACATCCTTCTCCTCATCAACGGGATGTTCATGGATGATTACGCTTCCGTTGTCGTCCTCGGTCCCATCATAGCTCCCGTCGCATGGAAACTTGGAGTTGATCCTCTCCAGATAGGAGCCATAATCTGCATTAATCTTGTGATTGGACTTGCGACTCCTCCCTTCGGGATTACCCTGTTCGTCACGAGCCCCATGGCAGGAGTCACGGTGGAACAAACGTTCAAGGAAGCAATTCCAATGCTCGCGGCTTCTATAGTTGTCCTTTTCCTGGTGACCTTCTATCCGCCTCTGACCCTCTGGCTTCCGCGCTTTTTCGGGTATTGACAGGGATTGCTTTTTTGATTCACCACTCTGAAAAAAGAAGGGGGGGTGGAAAAGAAAAAGATACCGGCAACAGAACTGGATAAAATTGAGATCTTATATTCTGAAAGGGGGAAACAGCTTTGAAGAAAGGGAACATGCTTAAAATTGTTATTGCCCTGGTACTGATATTCTCGTTGAGCGGAACGGCTCTTGCGGCAAAAACGATACGGGTATCGCTCTGCAATTCGGAGACCCATCCGCAGTCAATTGGGCTGCAGCTTTTTAAGCAGATTGTAGAAGAGCAGACAAAAGGCGAGCTGAAAGTCAATCTTTACTACAACTCCCAGTTGGGCGGAGAAAGAGAATCTGTGGAGCAGGTGAAAAATGGGCTTCTGGAAATGGCCACTGCTTCAGCTGGACCGATGACCACATTCAACCCCCGTTTTATGGTTCTTGATATACCCTATGCGTTTAACGACTACAACGAGGCGTGGATGGTCACAGACGGTCCTGCAGGGCAGGCACTCTTCAAATCATGTGAGGAAATCGGACTGAAGGGGCTTGGGTGGTATGAGAACGGATTCCGTCATACAACCAATTCCAGTAAACCCGTCAAAACCATCGATGATTTCAAAGGGCTGAAAATCCGGACAATGGAAGCCCCCATGCACATGGAGGCATTCAAGCTGCTCGGAGCGAATCCCACGCCTGTGCCCTGGACGGAACTTTATCTTGTCATGCAGCAGCGGGTTGTTGACGGCCAGGAGAACCCCTTGGCAAACATATGGGAAGTAAAGATGTATGAAGTACAGAAATTCGTGTCTCTTGACGGACATATTTACGACCCTATGCCCCTCGTCGCGAACCTCGATTGGTTCAATGGACTCACGAAAGAAGAGCAGAAAATCATAGAGACTGCCGGACTTCTGGGCCAAAGCTACAGCCGCGCTGTCAATTCCGCCCGCGAGGAGTACATCGTAGGACTCCTCGAAGGAAAAGGAATGGAGGTAAACGCTGTCAGCGAAGCGGAAAAGGATAAGATGCGTGAAGCAACACAGTCGAAGATCGTTCAGATGATTAAGGAAAAAACAGATCCGAAATTTGTCGATCAGTGGCTTTCAAGCATCGAACAGGCCCGAAAGGATATTAAGGCCGGACTTTAGGTTCAGTTTGATTC
>JAAYJB010000398.1 GCA_012523155.1 Synergistaceae bacterium
AAAAAACGTGCCCGGAGGGCGGAAATCAGGTCCGCGGGAATCGACGGGATACGGCTTTCTCCTGAGGAGACGGGGCTCATGGGGTCGGCCACGCGGGTGGTTAAAATTTCCTACCCGACAATTTCACGGAAAACGGAGATGTTCGATGAAAAACGGACAGAAGAGGGTATTGAGCGGCTTGTCGCGGTGCTTCGCGACCTTGCCGTGCTCTAGGAGGGCAGGATGATGTCAGGAGAAATCCGCTGCCCGGCCGGGGAGCATAAATTTTTCGTCATCGGTGAAGTCCGTGGAGGGCACATCCATTCAGCAACATATGAACTTACCGGAAAGGCCAGGGAACTTGCCGGCACAGTGAAAGGTTCTGTAACCGCCGTCCTTCTGAGCGGCAGATTGACAGATACCCCTCAGGCAGTCATTGAAAGCGGTGCGGACCGGGTACTAATGGTTGAGCATCCTGCTCTGACATTGTACAACCAGGAAGTGGAGACGAAGGTTCTGGCCCATATTCTCGAGAAGGAAGAACCCGAGGTGGTTCTTGCCGGGGCCACCACTTCGGGAAGAACCACGCTCCCCGCGCTGGCGGCCATGCTTGGGACGGGACTTACCGCCGACTGCACCGGCCTTGCCGTGGACCCGGAAACAGGATTGCTGCTCCAGACACGGCCCGCCATCGGCGGCAATGTTATGGCCACTATTAAAACTCCGGTTCACAGGCCCCAGATGGCAACTGTACGTCCCAGGACCTTTCGGGCTCCCGAAAAGGATCCCCTTCGGAAAGGGGAACTGATCCGCCCTGAAATACCGTCCTCCCTCTTCGAGTCATTGGTGGAGAATCTTGGGTTCGAGAATGCCCCCGAAGGGGAGGGGAATATACAGGACATGGACGTGGTCGTTTCAGGAGGCAAGGGGCTGAAGCGCCCTGAAAGCTTCCGGATGCTCGGGGAGCTTGCCTCTCTTCTGGGCGGGGGCGTGGGTGCAAGCAGGCCCGCCGTCGAATCGAAATGGCTTGGCTATCCCCACCAGGTCGGGCTTTCCGGCAAGGTGGTCGCGCCGAAGGTCTATATAGCCGCCGGCATCTCGGGTGCGGTACAGCACCTCGCGGGGATGCAGACTGCCGGGTACATTGTGGCAATAAACCGTGATCCTGACGCCCCGATTTTCAGGGTGGCCGACCTCGGACTCTGCGGAGACCTCTTCGATATAGTCCCCAGGCTCATTGAGCGTCTCAAAAAAGAGGGGGTGAAGGCATGAGCCCGAACTATTCTCCAGTGACGGAGCAGGTGGTACGGGACCTGGCTGAAATGCTCGGGAGATCGAATGTCGCCGTCGACCTGGAGAAGCGGATCGCCTACTCCTATGACGAAGTTCCCCGTTTTTACTGGGACAGGGACTATATCGCGGAGGCCGTGGTCTTCCCGGAGACGACGAAACATGTGGCCGCAGTCATGGAGTACGCCAATGAACATGTTATACCGGTCACGCCAAGGGGAGCCGGGACTGGGCTATCCGGCGGTGCGGTCCCCTTTGCGGGCGGGATCGTCCTCTCTTTTGAGAAAATGCGCCGGATTCTTGAACTGGACAGGAAAAACCTCACCATCACAGTTGAGCCGGGCGTGGTTACGGCGGAGATAACAAAGGCGGCCCAGAAGGAAGGCCTGCTGTACGCGGGAGATCCCTGCAGCGGAGACGCATCCTTCATAGGGGGCAACGTGGCCGAGAACGCCGGCGGCAACAAGGTGGTGAAGTACG
>JAAYJB010000399.1 GCA_012523155.1 Synergistaceae bacterium
AGGAAATCGTTGCTTTTTGAAATTTCACTCTTATAGGTTTTTCTTTCGCTGGAAAGGTTCGACGTATTGGCCGCAAGCTCTCTCTCCTGCTGCTGCATTTTCTCGGCAGCCTGGATCAGCCTTTCCTTTTTCTCCAGCATCTCGCTGATCATTACCTGGTCCTGCTGGGCGATCCTATTCAGCAGGTAGGATGTCTCCATGGCCTCGTGAGCTGTGGTGGAGGAAAGGAGGAGGTTGAATTCGGCAACACCCCCATATTTGTAGATGTTCACGAGCCTGTTTTCCAGGACGTACATCATTTCCCCAAGTTCCTGCTCCGTCATTTTTACCTCGGCGCGGAGATTGGCTATGGTATTCTTTACCTTCTTCAGCTTCAGCTCCAGTACACGGATCCTCTGTTCTGCCACCTTTTTCTTCTGGTCTAGGCTGTTGATCTGGGTCAGAACGCCTTTTTCCCTCTCCCCCATCTGTCTTGCCCTTTTCTGATGCTCTGATATCTGTTTCTCAAGTATGCGCATCCTGGCTTCCTCCTGGGCAATTCTGCTGTCCAGGCCGGAAGGCGCCGCGGAGGCTGCAGGAGGGAAAACATGTACTGCCAGCGCGGCAATCACTATAAACAGGAAAAAACGGACTGCTCTCAATTTCCCCACTCCCTTCTCAGGGCTTATTTCGGCCTCAGGGCCCTCGAGGTGAACCTGCTCACGGCGAGCCAGCTGCACATCCATCCCATGGTCGCACCTGTTGCGAAGAGAAGGAAAAAGAACTGGACCAGGATCCGGTGATTGACAATTATATCAATAAAAGCAAGGGCTGACCTCACGGCGTTCACGGCTGCAGCGTACGTAGCCCAGAGCCCTCCCACGGCCAGCAGGGCACCGCCTGCACCGAGGAACATTCCCTGGAACACGAAAGGAAGGGAGATATAGGTCTTCGTCGCCCCTATAAGGAGCATGACTTCGATCTCCTCTTTCCTTGAATATATAGCTATCCGTATGGTGTTGAAAATGACCAGGGCGCTTATGACCACTGCAAGGATCAGTATGCCCGCGGATATGGCGGATGAAGCCCTGGAAATGGTCGAAAGGCGCTCCACGAGCTTTCCGGAATAAAGCACTTCTTCAACGGACGGAAAAACCACAAGGTCCCTCACGAGGGGCGTTATGTGCTCGACCTTGTGGACCTGTATCTCGAGGCTCCATGGAAGAGGGTTCTTACCCAGCAGAGTCACGGCCTTCGCCTGGTTTCCGAGCTTTGCACGAAGCCTTTCAAGGGCCTCCTCAGGTGAAATCACCCTGACGGCAGAAACCATGGGATTGGCCTCCAGCCTGGCGTGGATCTCGTCGGCCCTTTCTCCCTTCTTCATGTAGACCTGGACCACAAGTCCTCCCTCGATCCGGGAGACCATGTGCCGCACATTCAGCGCAAACAATGCGGTGAAGCCCAGAATATACAGCACTGACGCCGCCGTTATGAGGGTGAGTATGCTCAGTCCCCAGTGGCGTCCGAGAAGCCTGAACGTGTCCCTGAGGGCGTATCTAAAGCTCGCCATCGATGAAATACCTCCCTCTCCGCTCATCGCGTTTCAGCCTGCCGTTGTGGAGCTCAACAAGCCGCTGCCTGTAGGCATCCACGAGGTACTGGTCGTGGGTCGCCACGATGACGGTGGTGCCTGCGGCGTTTATGGAAAGAAGGAGCCGCATGATTTCCTCCGACGTCCGCAGGTCCAGGTTTCCTGTGGGCTCATCGGCAAGAAAAATTGAAGGGGAATTGGCCATGGCGCGGGCGATCGCAACTCTCTGCTGCTCTCCTCCCGACAGCTGGGGAGGTTTGAGGAAACGTCTCCGCCAGAGACCTACCTGGTCGATGACCTCGTTCGACCTGTTCTTCACTATCCGCGGAGGAATGCCCATGGCCTCAAGCACAAAAGCCACGTTCTCGAAAACGGTCAGATTGGGAAGAAGCTTGTAGTCCTGGAAAACGACCCCTACATCCCTCCTGTAAAAGGGAAGCTGGCCGCGGCTTATCTTCCTCAGGTTGACGTCCCCCACAGTGATCTGTCCTCTCGAAGGCAGGTATTCCCTCGAAATAAGCCGGAGAAGAGTCGTTTTTCCTGAACCGGTGGTACCAACAAGATAAACGAATTCCCCCTTGTCGATGGAGAGATAGACATCCTCAAGGGCGACGATATCGGGCTCGAATATCTTGGTGACTCCCGCCAGGCGTATATCCATTTCCTACCTCCTGCGCATGGTCCAGACCTGCACCGCCGCGCTCACTATCTGAGAGGCGGTCAGGCCGTAATATTCCTGGAGTTCAGCCGGGGAACCGCTCTGGCCGAACCTGTCGAACACGGCTACCTGCTTCACCGGGACCGGGTAAGCCCCGCTGACGAGCGAGGCAACCGCCTCACCGAGACCTCCCCTGGCAAAATGCTCTTCAGCGGCCACACAGCATCCCGTCCTGTGGACGGATTCAAGGATCTGCTGCGCCGGCAAAGGTGAAACGCTGTAACAGTCGATAACCTCTGCGCTTATGTTCTGCCGCGCCAGTATGTCGGCTGCCCGGAGCGCTTCGAAAACCATGATACCACAACAGCATACAGTGACATCCGCCCCCTCCCTCAGGACCCTGCCTCCCCCCGGAACGAAGCCATCATCGCCGTCCCCGTAAATATCCGGTGACGGGGCGCGGCCCAGGCGAATATAGACCGGAGAAGCCATCTCCGATGATTTTTTGACGAGCGAAAGGGCAGAGGCATAATCAGCAGGGACAAGGACCGTCATGTTCGGAAAAACCCTCATGAGCGCAAGGTCTTCGAGCATCTGGTGAGATGCCCCGTCCTCGCCGACAGTGACGCCGCAGTGGCTTCCCACGATCTTCACCGGAAGGGACGGGATGGCGACGGCGGAACGTATCTGCTCATATCCCCGTCCCACGAGAAATGAGGCGAATGACGAAACGTAAACATTCAGCCCGCACAATGCAAGGCCTGCAGCCGTAAGGATCATGTCCTGCTCCGCCATGCCGACTGAAAAAAACCTGTCGGGAAAGCGACCGGCAAATCGTGATACCCTCGTTGAGGATCCCACGTCTCCGTCCACGACCACGAGCTCCTCGTCTATGTCAGCAAGTTCAAGAAGGGCCTGTCCGAAAGCGTCTCTCGTGCTCCGTTCGCCGGCGGCCATCTCAATCCCCTCCCTTTTCAAGCTCCCGAAGGGCTTTTTCCATGAAATCACGGCCGAGAACCATGCGTCCGCCGGAAGGATCGTTTTCGAGGAAGGAAATCCCCTTCCCCAACCGTGTGAGGGCCACTATACAGCCGGGCTTTCCCCCGGATTTCCCAAGAGCGGCGAATGCCTGTCTGAGTGAATCAAAGTCATGGCCGTCGCATTCCCGGACGTTCCATCCGAAGGCCGATAATTTATCCCGAAGGGGCTCGATGGACATGATTGTTTCAGTTGAGCCTTCCATCTGCCGCATATCCCTGTCGATGATGAGCGTCACATTTTCCAGGCCGTAATGGGCGGATGTCATGGCAGATTCCCAGAAGATGCCCTCCTGGAGTTCACCGTCTCCTACAAGGCAGAAGATCCTTGAAGAGGAGCTTTTCCCCCTGAGGGCCAGGGAGATCCCGTTCGCCAGACCCAGCCCCTGCCCGAGAGAACCTCCCGGGGCATCGACGCCCGGTGTCCGCCTCACCTCGGGAAACCCCTGGAGCATGGCCCCGAGACGACGGTAGCTCCACAGCTCTTCCCTGGGGAAAAAGTTCCTGTTCGCAAGAACGGAGTACAGGGCAGGGCAGCCGTGTCCCTTTCCGAGTACAAACCTGTCACGATCCTCCCATGCCGGCTCCTCCGGCCGCAGGGAAAGAACCTCCCAATACAGCCACACAAGTATATCCACGATGGAGAGGGATGAAGCCAGGTGCCCCGAACGGGCAACACCGATCATCCTCACGATGTCCCTTCGGACTGCGGACGCGAGTTCCGCAAGGTCATGGAGTTCCGGGGTCATGAAAGAGACCTCCCCTTTCTGTGTACAAAGCTCCGGACTTCGTTCCATGTCCGGCGGAATTTTTCCAGGAAACGGGCCGATCTGAGCCGGACCCGGTCTTCTTCAGCGGAAGCGGCGGGAAAGGCCATATCCCCTTCCCCGTTCCAGCAGGGAACCCCCCACTCCTCCCCGAATGCCTCCACCTTGGGATCATATGCCGAAAGAGACAGGGGGATGCCGGAAATCAGGCAGAGCAGGGCGAAATGGTATCTCATGGAGATCGCTCCGGCTGAATTTTCAAAAATGTCTGCCGTTCTTTCTCTCCAGTTCTCAGGTTCAAGAAAAACGATCTCTTCAGGTGCAAAGATTCCGCGGGCAGCCTGGTCCTCCATGAGCCCGAGATCCTCCCGGGCAAGAGCAACGGCGGTAAGGGGCAGACCGGCTGCGGCCGCCAGGCGGGAAGCCGCCGCGGCCGTACGGTCGGACAGATCGTCTTTCCATGGCCTCACGTTCACAAGAAGACGCTTTCCCTGAGATGTCGTCTTTGTTCCCTCTCCCTGAAGGGCAAAAACAGGATCAGGAACAACTTCCGACTCAAGTCCCCACGAAGCAAGAAGATCCCTTGACCGTTCGTCACGAACGGTCCTTGATACACACTGTCCCAGGGCGTTCCTGGCGAGCAGGGAACCTGCGGCCGACCGGAAAGGCCCCACGGACTGGGCACAGCACCACGGCACTGCACCCGCGGCCTTTGCGAG
>JAAYJB010000400.1 GCA_012523155.1 Synergistaceae bacterium
CCACACCCTGCTGGATGGCCGACATGGTATCGCTCCAGTTCATGTTCACAGGGTTGGCGCCAAGAGCCCTGAAAATGTCGAGGAACAGGGGGCTTCCCACGACGCGTATCTTCATGTTCTGCAGATCGTCCGGTGTCCGTATTGATTTCCTTGAATTCGTAAGCTCACGGAAGCCGTTTTCTCCGAAGGCAAGGAACTTCACACCTTTGGCTTCGACTGCTTCGATCACCATTTTTCCTGACTTCCCGTTCGTGATCGCATCGAGGGCCAGATAGCGGTCGGGCTGGTTGGCAACGAAGAAGGGAAGGGCGAAAAGGTTCAGCTCAATGACCTGGGGAGAATAGTTGATGGATGACTGTACAGCGAAATCGATTGCGCCATTCCTGAGAAGCAGGAACGCGTTCGTCTGTTTTCCCGTTGTAAGCTGTGAGCTCGGATAAACCTTGATGTTGATCTTTCCGCCGCTTCTTTCCCTCACAAGGTCCGTGAAGTAGGTGGCACCCATTCCCCATGCGGTCGTCAGGCTTGGCACGATATCAAGCTTGTACTCATCCTTGTATGCCGCAAAAACCGGTGCGGAAACAGAACAAAAAACAGCTACAGCTACAAGTACAGCAATAATCTTTTTCATTCCCTCTACCTCCTGATTTTTTGAATTGGATCTCTTTTTTCCGGCGGCGCAGGTTTCTTTACACTATGGATTGCCAGTTTACCGGGGCGATCACCTCCCCTGACGGCGGCCATTCCGGCACGGCCGATTCAACTGCACACAAATGCGCCTTGCTTTTCAGCGTTATTTTTCCCGGGATCCTTCCCTGACCTTGAAGAGGACAAAACCGGTTTCTTCATCAAAGGACCGTTTGAATTCCGCGCCCGAAAAGCTGTTGATGACAGCTTCTGCGGTAGCAAGGATACGATTGTTTCCGGTATCGGCGAGATGACCCGCTGTTGGTTTCATGTCACTTTCTGCGATAACCACATGGAGATGTATGGAAAGGTCTCCCCTGTCATCCTCGCCGATGATGCCCTGAACTCCCACAAGTTCGAGATATCCCTCCATGTGAAGGGGATCCAGGTAGACAGCCCTGGAAGGGTCTTCAGGGTGTGCGGTCACGCAGATCACATCCGCCGATCGGAGACTTCCGATCATTGTGGCGATATGGCCTGACCGTATGCCGTGTTTCCTGCATACTTCCCGGAGAGCAGAGAACACATCCTCTCCCGGAGAAATACGCGCCAGGACTGTTTTACTTATGCGTGCCTCGCCGGAAGAAACAATATCCGCTCTCATATCCGCTCCTACATCATTCCCCGTATGGCAGCGGCAATTTTTTCCGGCGTGACCCGGTATGCCTGCTCCAGCGGCCTTGCGAAAGGCACCGGTGTGAAGGGAGCGCCGATTCTTACGATGGGAGCATCCAGGCAGTCTATCGCCTCTTCGGCAACGATCGCCGCTATCTCTCCCCCGACTCCGCCCTGTTTGACAGCCTCATGTGCTATGGCCAGCCTGGATGTTTTCACCACCGAGTTGATGATGGTCTCGCTGTCGATAGGGGAAATTGAACGAAGGTCGACGAGTTCAACGCTGATTCCTTCTTTTGCCAGGATGTCTGCCGCTTTTATGGAATGATTCATGGTCATGGAGTAGGAAACAAGGGTGACATCTTTTCCTTCCCGTACTACATTTGCCTTCCCGATGGGAGTTATAAACTCCTCTTCAGGGACTTCTCCCTTCATTGGGAACAGGGCTTTGTGTTCGAAGTAAATGACTGGATTATCATCGCGTATTGCCGCCTTGAGGAGGCCTTTCGCATCCGCCGGATTTGAGGGAATAACGATCTTCAGGCCCGGAATGTGCTGAAAGAATGCCTCAAGTGACTGTGAATGCTGAGCGGCTGCCTGGTTCGTCAGCCCGTCCGGAGCCCTGAGGACCATGGACACCGATTTCTGGCCTCCGAACATGTAATAGATTTTCGCCATCTGGTTGTAAATTTCGTCAAAACAGACCCCTGCAAAATCGGCGAAGTGCATATCTGCAACAGGCCGCATACCGGCAAGAGCTGCACCGACGCATGCCCCGACGATAGCTGTTTCAGTGATAGGTGTATCAATGACCCTCTCGGTTCCGAACTGTGCAGGGAGCCCCTTGAACTGCCCGAAAATTCCTCCCTGGCGGGCGATATCCTCCCCCATGACGAACACGCGCTCGTCACGGGACATTTCCTCCTGCATGGCTTCCAGTGTCGCCTGGGAAAAGGTGATTGTCTTCATTCTGTCCACCGCCTTACACATAGAGCCCTTCGTACAGGGCAGAAACTTCCGGTTCGGGAGATGTGCGCGCAAACTCCAGGGCCTCGCTCAGGTCATTCTGCACTTTAGTCCTGATCGCTTCCAGTTCTTTTTCAGTCATTACCTTCGCTTCAAGGACCTTTTTCTCGAACCTTGGAATCGGGTCTGTCTCTTCAAGAACCTTCTGGACTTCTTCCTTTGTGCGGTACATCTCCGGGTCACCGACAAAATGACCCTTTATCCGGTAGGTCTTACACTCGAGAATGGCGGGACCTTCTCCGCGGCGGGCTCTTTCCACAAGTTCCTTCGCTGCCTCATAAACAGCAAAAACATCGTTCCCGTCAACAATCACCCCGGGCATATCATACCCCTGGGCACGATCAGAAATATCGGCTACCGAGGTGGTTGTCAAATAAGGAGTTGTTGAAGCCCACTGATTGTTCTCGCAAAGAAAGATCATCGGAAGCTTCCACACCGCAGCCATGTTCGCGGCTTCATGAAAAGTGCCTCTGTTCGACGCACCGTCACCAAAGAAAACAACAGAGACACCGTCAGTCTTCATCATCTTCTGGGC
>JAAYJB010000066.1 GCA_012523155.1 Synergistaceae bacterium
CGTCGCCGAATATGTTCAGGGCGAGCACCACTATGGATATGGCCAGCCCGGGGAAGAACGTGAGATAGGGGGCGTTCCTGAGGAACTGCCGCCCTGAGCTGAGCATGGAGCCCCATTCCGCAGTGGGAGGCTGGATGCCGAGCCCCAGGAAGGAGAGCGCTGCCGCGGAAAGGATCGCCTGGGCGACTCCGAGGGTGCTCTGCACGATGATGGGAGCCATGCAGTTCGGCAGGATATTCTCCAGGATGATCCTGGCATCGCTTGCGCCGACAGCCCTGGCCGCCTCCACGAATTCCTGGCCCCGGACCGTGAGGGACGATGCCCGGACTACCCTGGCGTACCGGGGAAGCTGGCTGATGCCCACAGCGATCATGAGGTTCAGGAGACTCGTTCCCAGGGCACCGACGATGGCTATGGCCAGGATGATCTGGGGTATGGCCAGAAGGACATCCATGCACCGCATGATGAAGTTGTCGAGCCGCCCGCCGTAGTACCCTCCGATAGCCCCGAGGATGCCGCCGAAAACGGCGCCGATGCCCACCGCCACAAATCCCACGTAGAGAGAGATCCGGCTGCCGTAGATGATCCGGCTCAGCATGTCGCGGCCGAAGTTGTCGGTTCCCAGCGGATGCTCGGAAGAGGGGCCCTGGAGGCGCGCCCGTATATTGGTCTGGTTCGGGTCGTATGGAGCCAGGAGAGGAGCAAAAATGGCCACGAAAACAAGAACGACGACCACCGACATTCCCGCCACGGCGGCCTTGTTCCTTCTCAGTCTCCGCCAGACTTCCCACCATGGGCTCCGGCGCTTTTCTCTCTCCTTCGTTCGGGCGGATGAGGGAGCAAAAAGGGTGTTGGTTTTATTGTTCATGAATATTTCACCCCTCTCCGTTATTTCGCGGCCCGGTACTGGGCCTTGATCCGCGGGTCAAGAACCGCGTAGAGCAGGTCCACCAGGAGGTTCACTATGCCTACGCACAATGCGAAAAAGAGTACGCCTCCCTGGACCACGGGATAGTCCTGGGCCCGTATGGCGTCGACTATAAGCCGTCCGAGTCCCGGGATGGAGAAAATGGTCTCCGTTATGACCACGCCGCCGAGCTGGTGGCCGAAATATATCCCCGCGATGGTGACCACTGGGATGAGTACGTTGCCGAGAATATGGCGGGTGAGCACGAGACGGTCCGAAATACCCTTGGCCCTGGCCGTCCTCACATAGTCCTGGCGGATGACCTCGAGCATGCTGGACCTGGTCATCCTTGCGATCACCGCCATGGTCTGTATGCCGAGGACGATCATGGGCATGATGAGGTTCTTCCACGAATCAAATCCTGAGGAAGGCAGGATGGGTATATAAATTGAGAGCAGCAGCATGAGCATCAGCCCCACCCAGAAATTGGGTATGGAAAACCCTACGAGGGCGAAGAAGCTGCACAATGCGTCCACCCATGTATTCTGCTTTAGGGCGGCCAGTATTCCAAGAGGAAGGCCTATGACAATGGCAAAAGTCATTCCCAGCATGGCAAGGGTGAGGGTTGCGGGAAAACGCTCCATTATCTCGTCTATGACAGGGGCATTGCTTTTAATGGATCGTCCGAGATCTCCCTTGAGCGCGTTGGTGAGAAAAATGCCGTACTGCACGTATAACGGCTTGGTAAGCCCGAGCTGCTCCCTCAGGTTGGAAATGTCCTCCTGGGTGGCGCTTGGCCCGAGCATCACTTCTGCGGGATCCCCCGGCGCAAGGTGAACGATGGAAAAGATCACCACTGACACTCCGAGCAGCACGGGGATGAGAAACAAAAGCCTCTTCAGGAAGTATCGAAGCATCGGTCAAATCCTCCAGAAATAACGCCGGCGGCCTGCCGAAGGACAGGCCGCCCGGCTTTGAAATATCCCCTACTCGGCTAGTGTAACGGCAAACAGGGGGCTGATCATGTTCGGGTACAGCTTGAAGCCCTGGACCTTTTTCGTCGATGCTCCCAGAAGCTGCTGGCTGATCATGAACACCAGGGGGCATTCTTCCAC
>JAAYJB010000067.1 GCA_012523155.1 Synergistaceae bacterium
ACCCTGGCCGGAGCCTGCCTTCCGGCGGTGATCGTGAACGTCATGCGGGGAGGTCCGGGGCTAGGGGCCATCCAGGCCGCCCAGTCGGATTACCTCCACGCCACCAAGGCACTGGGGCACGGCGGTTTCCGGGTGATCGTCCTGGCTCCTTCCACTGTGCAGGAGGCCATCGACCTCACCTATAAGGCCTTCGACCTTGCGGTGCAGTACCGGAACCCGGTTATGGTCCTCATGGACGGCTGGATCGGCTCCATGATGGAGCCGGTGACCCTTCCGGAGGCGAAGGATCCGGTGAAATTCTCCTACACCGGGTGTGGGGCGAAGTACTTCAATCCCTCGGGTGTCGGCGTGAACGTGGTGACCTCCTGTCTTCTGGAGCCGGAGTACCAGGAGCTTCTGAATATCCGGGCCGGTGAAATGTACGAGGAGTGGAAGGAAAAGGAAGTCCTCGCAGAGGAGTACCTTCTGGATGACGCCGAATACGTGATCGTGGCCTACGGCACAGCCGCACGGGCTGCCCGGACGGCCATCGGGGAGCTCCGCGGAAAAGGCATACGGGCGGGCATGATCCGCCCTGTTTCTCTCTACCCCTTCCCCGTCGAACCCCTGAAGAGGCTCGACAGGAACAGGGTGAAGTTCCTGGTGGACACGGAGATGACCCTGCCCGTCCAGATGATGGACGACATCCGCCTGGCCGTGGCGGATGCCTTCCCGGTCTACTCATGCGGCCGGTCCGGAGGGGTCATCCTCACCAACGAGGAGATCGTCGAAGCAGTGGAAAAGGCCATTGCGAAGGAGGTGCGCTGATCATGAAGAAAATTTACGAGCGGCCGAAGTCCCTTACTGACAGGGGGCTGGCCTTCTGCCCCGGGTGCCTCCATGGTGTTGCTACCCGCCTTATCGCGGAACTGCTGGACGAGATGGAGCAGCGGACGAACGCCGTGGCCGTACTGGCCGTCGGGTGCGGCACCCTCGGCATGTTCCACTTCAACACCGACGTGGTCGTTTCTCCTCACGGGCGGACTCCTGCAGTTGCAACGGGAGCGAAGCGTGCGGCGCCCGGGAAGCTCGTGTTCTCCTACCAGGGCGACGGTGACCTCGCCGCCATCGGCATGGCGGAGATCATGCACGCCGCCAACAGGGGTGAGAACTTCACCGTCGTCTTCATCAACAACAGCACCTATGGCATGACGGGAGGGCAGATGGCTCCCACGACCCTCGTGGGTCAGAAGGCCACAACAGCCCCCGAAGGGAGGAACCCTGCCGAGGCGGGGTACCCCATGAAGATGTGCGAGATCCTCACCCAGCTCGAGGCACCGAAGTACATTGCCCGGTTCGCCCTTGACTGTCCCGCCAATATTTTGAAGGCGAAGAAGGGGATCCGGAAGGCCTTCGAGATGCAGATGGCCGGGAAAGGCTTCACCTTCGTGGAGCTGCTCTCGAACTGCCCGACGAACTGGGGGATGCCGGCCCTGGAGTGCCTGGACTGGATGCGGGAGAACACCATGAAGGTATTTCCCCTTGGCGTGTTCCGGGACGGGGAGGCATGATCATGGAGAAGAAGATCACCGTGGCGGGGTTCGGCGGACAGGGCGTCATGGTCATCGGGCAGATGCTCGGATACGCCTCATGCAAGGCGGGACGAAACGCCCTGTTTCTTCCCAAGTACGGCCCGGAACAGAGGGGAGGAACTGCAAACTGCTCGG
>JAAYJB010000068.1 GCA_012523155.1 Synergistaceae bacterium
AAACTTCGGGGAAGACAGCTTGTCATGTTTGCTCCGGGAGGGGAGTCTACCGACCTTGCTCTGATGGTGGACGCTCTCGGCTCCGAGGAGACACAGCCGTGGCACCCTGTCAGAATACGGGATGCCCTCCTCAGGGAAGCCGGCGTGGAGCCCGGCCTTGCCGGCGAGCTTGCCTCCGAGGTCGAATCCGATCTTGTGCGGTGGGGAAGGCAGAGGGTTACTACATCCCTGGTGAGGGAGCTTGTGAACGTGAAGCTTTTCCAGAGGGGACTCGACGCAAAACTTCAGGATCACAGCAAAATCGGAATACCTCTTCATGACCTCGAGACGATGATGCTTAACCCCAACCGTGAAAACAGCAACACCACACATAATCCGGAATCCATCAATCTTTCCATAGCCGAGCTCGCCCTGAAGCAGTATGCCCTGACCAGGGTTTTCTCAAAGGATGTTGCGGAAGCCCACCTGGAGGGGACCATACACCTCCATGACCTTGGAATGGTGAACCGTCCCTACTGTTCAGGACAGAGCCTGGCCTATGTTGCGAAGTTCGGGCTGAATGTTCCCTCCATAACAAGCGTCTCGTCCCCCGCAAAACACCCTGATGTTCTTCTCGCCCACATGCTGAAGATGACATCCGTCCTTCAGAACAATTTTGCCGGGGCAATCGGATGGGACGCAGTGAACATTTTCTTTGCTCCATATCTTGAAGGACTCTCCTTTGAGCGCATGAGGCAGCTTGCGCAGACACTGATATTCGAGTTCAACCAGCTCGCCGGCGGCAGGGGAGGACAGGTGGCCTTCACGGATATCAACCTGTATTACGAGGTACCCGGCCATTTCCGGGATGTTCCTGCCATCGGGCCGGGAGGAGTTGCGACCGGGAAAACCTACGGAGAATATTCATCCGAGGCGAAAAGCTTCCTGAAAGCCCTTTTCAGCGTCTATCTCGATGGAGACAGCAGAGGACAGCCTTTCTTTTTTCCGAAACCCCTGCTCCATATCACGGAAGATTTCTTCAGGGAAGAGGGATGGGAAGAGATGCTCACCCTTGCCTGCGAACTCTCCGCCGAGAAGGGCAATACCTATTTTGTTTTTGACAGGGGCAATTCCGTGAAACTTTCAGAATGCTGCCGCCTGAGCTTTGAGCTGGACGAAGGCGACCTTCTGGACGCGCGGACTCCCTGGAAGCTTCGGTTCTGTGCACTGCAGAACGTCACCCTGAATCTGCCGCGGCTTGCCTACAGGAGCGGAGGGAACAGGGAAACACTCTTCGACCTGGTGGACCATTTTATGGAAATTGCAGCGAAGGCCCATGTTCACAAGCGTCGTTTTATTGAACGGATCCTGTCCCGGGGACAGGACGGTCCTCTTTCGGTTCTCTGCATGAAACATGACGGCGAGCCGTATCTCCGTCTGGACAAGGCCAGGTACCTCATCGGGATCCTTGGGGTGAACGAGATGGTCCAGGTCATGACCGGCTGCCAGCTTCACGAGTCCAAGGAGGCCCTTGATCTTGCACTTGCTGTGGTCCAGTACATGAACCTGAAATGTGAGATCCTCTCCGAACGACTGGGGTTGTCCATTGTCCTTGAACAGACACCGGCGGAAAGCACGGCTTACCGTTTCGCCAGGCTTGACCTGAAGGCCTGGCCCCGGGCAGCCGAAGTAGTCAAGGGTGATCCCCTGAGCGGAGAGGTGTATTATACCAACAGCAGCCACTTTGCCTATTCCCTTGCGCTGGACCCTGCGGAAAAGGCATTGGAGGAGGGGCGGTTCCACCCAATGATCACCGCAGGCGCCATCACTCATATCTGGATGGGGGAGCACAGGCCGGATCCCGCCGCCCTTGCGTCTTTCGTAGGGAAAGTATTCCGTCACTCTGAGAACGCCCAGATAGCTTTCAGTCCCGAGTTCACGATCTGCAACAGCTGCGGCAGTGTGAGCAGGGGGCTCACGGAGAAATGCGGACGATGCGGGAGTTCAGACGTGGACGGAATCACCCGTATCACTGGTTATTTTACCCGGACCTCCAGCTGGAACGGCGGCAAACGTGCCGAACTCCGCGAAAGAGCGAGGACCGGGGTATAAAAAGTATATGCCGCAGGGAAAGTAATAAAGTCACTCTTGTCCAAAATAGGTTTTTAGGAACATTAAAAAGCCCCCAAGGTCTTTGAGATATCATTGGTTTGCCTACGCAACAAAACCTCAAATCCGCAAGGGGGCAAACCACATGGTAAACGTTTCA
>JAAYJB010000401.1 GCA_012523155.1 Synergistaceae bacterium
GACCACCCCTGAAAGAAAGAGAGCACCGACTGATACCTGCCCCATGGCACCGTAGAGAACCATCATAATGCTCGGCGGAATAATAACCCCCAGAACAGAAGAGCAGGCTGTAATGGCAACAGTAAATTCCCTGCCGAAGCCGCTCTTGATCATGGCGGGAATGAGCATTCCTCCGATTCCGGCGGTATCGGCCGCGGAGGATCCTGAAAGCCCCGCAAACAGCATGCTCACAAGAACATTGACGTGACCGAGCCCCCCTTTTATATGGCCTACCCATGCATTCGAAACGCTGAGCAGTCGCTCCGTTATTCCTCCGTCATTCATAAGCCTGCCAAGGATCAGAAAGAAGGGAACTGCAAGGAGAGGGAAGGAATTGATCCCTGTAAACATCTGGTTGATGATGCTCATAAACGGCAGATCAAGCTGCAGGATAACCGCAAGGGAAGACAGGGCCAGGGCAAAAGCAACAGGCACGCGGATGGCGATCAAAACAAAAAAACTTCCTAAGAGAAGAATAAGAGGATCCATTTTCAATTTCCTCCCCGGAGAGAATTGCTTAATTTCCTGAAATCAGAGACGATGTTCTCGAAAGAAAAAAGAACCATACACGCAGCGGAAATCGGCATCGAAACGAACAGCCACGCCTGGGAAACAATAATAGAACTGAAGTTTCTTCTGAGTCCCATGTGGAAAAAGATAGATCCTCCCCAGAGCAGAACGGATACAATTCCCAGGACAAGAATGCTCGAAAAAAAGTCGAAAAATGCATTCAGCCTGATCCATGACCTGGGAAACAGGTCCACAAGAAAATGAATTCTTTTCCGCAGGCCAACTGCCGCACCAAGAAACACTGACCAGACGAAGAAGATCAATGCAACCTCATCCGTCCACGGAACGGATATCAACAGATAATTTCGGGCAAGGACCTGGAACAGCACAACAAGAGTAAAAATCACTACAAGTATCAGGCAGCAACGCTGCAGGACGGAACAAAGAAAATCATTCAGTTTTTTCAGATGGGCCACGGTTTACCTCACTCCCTTTGCAAAAGAGGCATTGGGAGAATTTCATTCTCCCAATGCCTTCCAGCTGTGCTATTTTTTCCCGGTTCAGAAGCTACCTGGAAACCGCGTCCCGAGTATCACGAAGAAGTTTCAGAAGTGCCTGGTTGTTTCCCTTTGCAGCAAGCTCGTCATGGAGAGACTGGAATTTCTCCATGAACGCAGCCTTGTCCACTTCTGAAACAGAAACCCCGTATTTTTCCTGAAGATCTTTCATTATGGCCTTGTCGAACTCTTCTCCTTTATCCGTATAAATTCTGGAGACTTCATCCGAGAGCTCATCAAAAATCTTGCGGTATTCCTCAGGAAGTTTCTTCCATGTCGCTTCACTGATCAAAAGATGGCTCACCATGATTATGTGCTGTGTGTTGCTCATGTTCTTGGCCACTTCGTAAAATTTGCTTCCGTAGTAAGCGCTCAGAGTGCTTTCAAATGCATTTATGACCCCTGTCTGAAGGGCAGAGTAAATCTCGTTCCAGGGCATAGCCGTTACGATCGCCCCGGCTGAACTCCAGATTTTTGCGTCTTCGGGATTATTCGGAACACGCATTTTTAAGCCTTTGAGATGGTCAGGGTGTGTTATTGTCTTCAGGTTGTTGGACATGACCCGAGTGCCGCCGCCGCCAAAGGTGAGAAGCCGGACTCCGAAATTCTTTTCCTCGTAGATCTCCCTGAATTTATTTACAACGGGTCCGCGGGGATCCATGACTTTTCTGAACTGATCCACACCGGAATAGAAGTACGGCATATTCAGCACACCCAGTTCAGGAATGAAATTAACGAGAGTGGTCGCCCCTCCCACCAGGATGTCGATCGTTCCGAGACGCATTTCCTCAAAGACTGTCTGCTCTGAACCAAGCTGAGAACCGCCGAAAATTTTCAGCTTCACCGCACCGTCTGTCCTGGCATCAAGTTCCTTTACCAGGAAATTTGCGGCTTCATGCCATGGATGAGGCGGATTCGTCGCGATCGCAACCCGAAGATTGTACACCTTCTTATCGGCGGCAAAACCGGCTGTTCCCATGGAAAAGACTACCAGAAGCAATAGAACGAGAAGCATTCCCTTTTTCATACCATACACCTCCCCGGTGTGATAAACCCTCTTTTTTCTCTCCGACACTCTCTTGCACAACGGCCGTTTATTTTCCTGCGCCTCTTTCATCTCAGGAGTATCACCTCCATAGTCATGCTACTTTCTCTCGTCGATTATATCGAGAAGCGTCTGTTCTATTGCACCCATGCTCGAGGCAACGCGCGCGGCGTTTTCTATGGTCTCCTCGATCGTATTCCCGACAACGCCCTGAACATCAAGCCTGACTCCCCTGTCTGCTAGCAGGGCTGCCTGGTACGCCTCCTGCGATCCTGTTCCTACTTTAAAAGAGCAGGTTTCCTTTGCTCCGTCGCAAAGCATTCCTATCAGGTTTGACACCACTATTTCCACTGCCGATTTCGCCTTGTCGAGGTCGCCGCTCATCAGCCATGCTATTCCTGCCGCGGCACCCGCCCCGGCTGCAAAGGCACAGCCGCACGTGGAACTGAGCCTCCCCGTCCTGCTCTTGACGTACGCTGTCGCAAGATGGCTTACCAGAAGACCTTTCGCGGTCTTCTCCTCGCTCATACCCTGCTCTTCGGCAAAGAGTGCAACCGGCAGAATAGCCGTTATTCCGTGATTTCCACTCCCCGCACTGCTCATAACAGGCATCGGGATGCCGCTCATTCTGGCATCGGATGCGGCACTGCTCCATGCCCTGATCTTTGACCCGAGCTCCGCTTTTTCAAAATCCGGAGACATATCCCGAACCATACGTCCGGCGCCAATGCC
>JAAYJB010000402.1 GCA_012523155.1 Synergistaceae bacterium
GTTCCAGTAAAAAAAGTTGACGTTCTTCTCTTAACTGGATATAATGTCCGAAACAAAAATTGCACAGGCGATGATGCAGAATGCCCATGTCGAATGACTGCCGCCAGAGAGGGAAGCCCGAAGGCTGAGAAGCTTCCCCGGCAGGGACGGAAGGACCAAAGACTGCTGAGCCGGGGCTGAAACGATCTTAATGGTCGGTAGTACGCCCTCGGGAGGCTCCCGTTACAGGGCTGTGAGCGGGGCGCATGCAAAATGTGCCCAAGCAGGGTGGTACCGCGAGATCAAAGACTCGTCCCTTCAGGGGATGGGTCTTTTTTTTATACCCGGCTCTCCGGGAGAAAGAGAAGAGGTGCTGGCAGCTTGGAACAGGTAAAAGCGAACGAAATGGGGCATTTCCTCTTTGGGGGATGGGATGTTGCTGAACTTGCTAAGAAGTTCGGAACTCCCCTGTACGTTCTTTCTGAAGACATGATCCGTGCCAGGTGCAGGGCTGTGAAGGCATCATTCATGGACAAATGGGAGAATGCGCTCGCTGTTTATGCGGGGAAGGCCTTTCTTCCTATGGCCATGTGCAGGATAATAGAGTCGGAAGGGCTCGGTATTGATGTTGTCTCAGGGGGCGAGCTTTATACGGCGAAAGTGGCCGGGTTCCCCATGGAAAAGGTTTTCTTCCACGGAAACAGCAAGACACGGGATGAGATCCGTTATGCCTTGGAATCAGGAGTGGGACGGATCGTCGTTGACGGGATATCTGAGTTTGAGACCCTTGAAGAGGAGGCTTCTTCTCTGGGAAGAAAGGCTTCCATCCTTTTCCGGGTTTCTCCCGGAGTTGACGCACACACTCACAAGTATATCCTCACGGGACACACAGGCTCAAAATTCGGTATTCCTCTTGTCGGAGACTATCTCCGAGATGCTGTCCGGAGAGCGATGCGTTCCGAAATGGTGTCGCTTAAGGGTTTTCATTTTCATATCGGTTCCCAGATTTTCGAAAATACGTCCCACGTAATGGCCGTGGACGTTCTTGTGAAAACCCTTGCCGGTCTTGCTGCAGATCCGGGGTTTGCCGCAGAGGAACTCAACATGGGCGGGGGATACGGCGTCGAATTCGACCCGTCGGGGAAAAGCCCTGAAATAGGCACGTTCACCGACGCAATGATGGTGAGGCTTTCGGAAGGATGTGCGTCTGCCGGAATACCAAGACCCAGGGTGATCATCGAGCCCGGCCGGTGGATCGTTTCGGAAGCTGGTGTCACCCTGTACACGGTACAGACCGTGAAGCCCATTTCCGGTATTGTCACATATGTTTCGGTGGACGGAGGGATGACGGACAATCCCCGCCCTTCACTCTATGGTGCAAAATACTGGGCTGTCGCCGCGGAAAAAATGGATGAGAAACCTTCCGAAACGGTAACGATAGCAGGAAAGTGCTGTGAGTCGGGGGACGTGATCGCCGAAAATCTGAAGGTTCCTCCACTTCACAGGGGAGACCTGGTTGCCGTTCTCAACACCGGGGCATACACGTTCTCAATGGCGAGCAATTACAATAGGATCCCAAGGCCCGCAGTGGTGCTTGTGAGCCCGGGAAGGTCGGATGTGATCGTGGAACGGCAGACATACGACGATCTGCTCCGGTGGGATCGTATTCCGGAGCATCTCTGATCCCGAAGGACAACCGGAGGTGAGGTACAGGACGGAAAAAATGAAAGGAAGAGAGCGATAGGGGATTTATTTCGGCAGCCTGTTCAGGGGCGTGAAATCGAGGGAGTCATAAAACGCATCAAATTCCAGGGAGGTTGAGAAGAGATATGAAGAAAATTGCGGTTGTTCTTGCGGCAGTAATGGTCTTTGTCCTCGCCGGCGCCGTCTGCGCCCAGGAAGTTATCAGTATCGGGCATACCGTGTCCCTGACGGGAGGCGCCTCCATGTGGGGACAGTCTGAGGCCAGGGCTCTTGACATGCTCGCGAAAAAGATCAATGACGCCGGTGGAGTGCTTGGAAAGAAGATCGAGTTCGTCCGCTACGATAACAGGAATGACGGTGTCGAAGCCGTAAACGTTGCCCGCCGCCTCGTCTCCGATGGTGTCGTTGCCGTTATCGGCCCTGCCCAGAGCGGGAACTCCATTGCATCGGCCCCGGTTTTTGAAAGAGGAAAAATCCCCATGGTCGTCACCACCGCAACGAATCCTTACGTAACCATCGACCAGCGGTCGGGCAAGGTCCGTCCGTACGCCTTCCGTCCATGCTTCATTGACCCGTTCCAGGGTACAGTGGCCGCGCGCTTTGCAGTGACCGACCTCGGCGCAAAGAAAGGGGCCATCCTGTACGACGTGGGGTCTGACTACGGTCAGTGGCTCGCAAAATACTTCGAGGAAGCGTTCGTCGAGAAAGGCGGTACTATAGTGGCCAAGGAGGCCTTCCGTACCGATGAACTCGACTATCGGGCACAGTTGGGCAAAATAAAGGAGCTCACACCTGACGTTATCTTTATCCCCACAAGCCAGAAGGAAGCAGCCATGGCCGCAAAGCAGGCCCGGGACCTTGGAATAGAGGCAGTGCTGCTCGGCACTGACAACTGGGGCAGCCCTGATCTCATCGAGCTTGGCGGAAGCGCCATCGACGGAGGGTATTTCGTAAACCTTGCCGATCTTGCTGACCCCGATATCCAGGACTTCGTCGCAGAGTACAAGGCACTGTTCGGCGAAGAGCCCGTGCTTCCCAATCCCGTAATGGCCCAGGATGCGCTGATAATGATCGTCGAGGCTCTTAAGGCCGCCGGATCCACTGACGGGGAAAAACTGGCCGATGCCCTTGCGAACCTGAAGGACATCAAGGTAACCAGCGGACCTCTTACCATCAACCCTGAGGATCATAATCCGCTCGACAAGCCGGCTGTCATCCAGCAGGTCGATGTTGCCAACAGGACGTTCAAGTTCGTCAAGAAGTATTTCTCGGTAGACTAGAAGCTGCAGGGGAAAGTCATGGGGAGCTTTTTTTCATCCGCTCCCCATGCATAAAACACAAGCCGGGGCAAAGGGGCTCTCAAATGGCCCCTTTTCCCCAAAGGCTCAAAGGATGTGTGGCCCGGATTGTTTCTCCAGACGTTGATAACCGGCCTCTCAATAGGAGGCATCTATGCGCTGATGGCTGTGGGGTACTCACTTGTATTCAGCGTGCTTAACTTCAGCAACTTCGCACATGGGGCAGTGATAATGCTCGGTGCGTATGTTGGGCTTGCCCTGGCTTCGAAGCTCAGCCTCAGTTTCGGTATCGTTCTTGCGGGCAGTATCGCAGGGGCGGGATTAATAGCAGTCCTCAATGAAAAACTCGCGTACTCAAGTCTGAGAAGAAGGAAAGCCCCGTCGCTGTACCTCATGATCAGCGCCATGGGCTGCGCCGTTTTCCTTGAAAACCTTGTGTATGCAACAATAGGATCCAGGTTTTACGCTTTTCCCGAATTTTTCGGAAGGCAGGTCATCTCCATCGGCGGGAGCAGTGTGAGCCTTCTTGACGTGGGCGCGTTCCTCTTCGCCCTTGTCGCCATTCTCGGGCTTCATCTTTTCATTAAGCGCACCCGTACGGGAATTGCTATCCGCGCAGGTGTTTCCGACATGACCATGTGCTCCCTCATGGGAGTTGACCTTGACAGGCTCATTGCCATAGTCTTTCTTCTCGCCGGAGGATTTGCCGGTGTGGCAGGAGTTTTTCTGGGTATTAAATATCTTGTCTACCCGACGATGGGGTGGGTGACCAACAAAGCATATATCGCCGCCGTCATAGGCGGGCTCGGCAGTCTTCCCGGAGCTCTTGCGGGAGGACTCATCCTCGGTGTTGTGGAGACCTTTGTTTCGTCCTACATCTCGAGCGTTATGCGTGACGTCTTCAGTTTTTCACTCCTTATCGCGTTTCTCGTCTGGAGACCCAACGGCCTCTGGGGGACTGACAGCGAGGAGAAGGTGTAGCCATGGATTATATACTCTCCATCATCATCCTTGCATGCATCAACATGATCGCCGTACTCGGTTTGTCGATCTTCACCGGGTTCACAGGGCTTTTCTCCCTGGGACACGCCGCGTTTGTGGGAGTGGGAGCCTACACGTCGGCGATCCTCACCTATTACTACTATGTCCCGTTTCCTCTTGCCCTGGCTGCAGGAGCTGCTGCAGCCGGCCTGGTGAGTCTCATTATCGGGATCCCGACTCTCAGGGCAAAGCTTCGAAGCGACTATTTCGCCATAGCGATCCTCGGCTTCGGCGAAGCGCTGCGGGTCGTTCTCGAAAATCTTGAGATAACCAACGGTGCGAGAGGACTCCCGGGGATCGACAATTTCACCACCTTTCCCATAGTGCTTGCCTGTCTCGCTCTTGGCGTATTTTTTGCGCGCAACTTTCTCCGTTCACGATGGGGCGCCGCATGCATAGCCATACGGGAGGATCCCATAGCCGCTGAAATGGCGGGAGTCAGGCTTTTCCGTACCAGGCTGCTGTCTCTCGTGGTAAGTGCGGTCTACTGCGGACTTTCCGGCGGGCTGCTGGCTCATTTCCTTTCCTTCATCCAGCCGGTGATGTTTACTCTTGTCCAGTCGACCCAGCTGCTTGCGGCGGTGATTGCAGGCGGAATGGGCAGCCTGTCCGGTCCGCTCATTGCCTCGTTCGTTTTTATCGGGCTTCCCGAAGCGCTCCGGGTCGCCCAGATGTGGCGTCTTGTTGCCTACGGCCTGCTGCTGGTTCTCATAATGGTCTACAGGCCGCAGGGGCTTATGGGATATTCCGAGCTTTCTTCGTTTTTCAAGAGGAAAAGTAATCCCGGGGGGAGGGTGCAGCCATGAAAACCCCCGGCAAAGCACTGCTTTCAGTGAAAGGACTGACGAAGGATTTCGGCGGGATCCGGGCCGTGGACTCATTCTCCTTCGATGTGCATGAAGGATCCATAACAGGTATCATTGGGCCGAACGGAGCGGGGAAAACGACCGTTTTCAACCTTGTCACGGGCATCTACCGTCCTACCGCCGGCTCGATTTTTTTTGAAGGAGAAGAGATGGCAGGTCTCCGCCCCGACAAAATCGTCAGGAAGGGAATTGCCCGCACGTTCCAGAACATCCGGCTATTCAACAGGAGGACATGCCTTGACAACGTCCTCACGCCCCTTCTCCAGAGAGAACGATGCAGCTTTACCGGGGCACTGTTCGGAACGCCCGGTGCACGGCGCCTTGAGAGGGAACTTCACGGACGAGCCATTGAACTTCTCTCGGCTCTCGGTCTGGGGAAATATGCCTCCTGGCAGGCGAACACACTGCCATACGGACTGCAGCGGAAACTGGAAATAGCAAGGGCCCTCGCAACAGAACCGAAACTTCTTCTCCTTGACGAGCCCGCGGCGGGCATGAACCCGGAGGAGACCAGGGCGCTGGCAGACCTCGTTGCCGAGGTCAGGTGGAAGTTCAACGTGACCATGTTGCTCATTGAGCACCACATGGACCTTGTCATGAAAATCTGTACCCCGATAGTTGTTATGAATTTCGGAGCCCTGCTTGCCGCAGGGACCCCGGATGAGGTCAGGGAAAACCCTGAAGTCGTTGCAGCATACCTCGGGAAAGGAAAGAAGACCAATGAGTGCACTTCGGGTTGAAGACCTGAACGTCCATTACGGAACAATACACGCCGTTCAGGGAGTCTCCTTTTCGGTCGGGGAAAGGGAGATCGTTTCTATTGTAGGGTCCAACGGAGCCGGCAAGTCAACCATCATGTGGACACTCGCGGGAGTTGTCGGGCGCTCAGGAGGAAATATTGAGATATTCGGTGAGCGCCTTCCCCGCAAGCCTCACGAAGTTGTGGCCCGGGGACTTGCCCTTGTTCCGGAGAGGCGCCGCCTTTTCACTCCGCTCTCGGTCGAGGAAAACCTTGTCATGGGGGCGTACCGCAGAAAAAAGGGAAAAGAGCTCCAGGATGATATGGAGCGATGCTTCCAAC
>JAAYJB010000403.1 GCA_012523155.1 Synergistaceae bacterium
GAAATGGATTTTGGTGACCTGGAGAAAAAACTGGAGGATTCTTCTGTAAAACTGGTATTCCTTTGCTCTCCCCACAATCCCGGAGGACGGGTATGGACCAGGGAAGAACTGGAAAAATTCGCATCCATCTGTGCGTCCAGGGGCGTTGTGGTGATCTCTGACGAAATACACTGCGATATTCTGTTCAGGGGAATAAAGCACACCCCCCTTGCCTCGGTTTCGGAAGAAGCCAGGAACATCACCATAACCACGGTAGCGCCCAGTAAAACGTTCAATATAGCAGGACTCAGCACAGCCGCAGTTATCATTCCCTCAAAAAGACTCAGGGACAATTACCAGTCAGTGATCGACTTTCTCCACCTGGACGGCGGCAACGTATTCGGAACGATCGCTCTTGAAGCCGCATACAACAGGGGAGACGCATGGCTCGATGAATTGACGGCGTATCTGGAGGAAAACCTTGACTTCATAGAGCACTACCTTGAGATACACCTGCCGGAAATAACCCTGATACGCCCTGAAGGAACCTATGTTCCCCTTCTTGATTTCAGGTCTCTGGGGCTCTCCGGCCCCGAACTCCAGGACCTTCTTGTGAAAAAAGGCGGAGTGGCACTCGATGGAGGGCACTGGTTCGGCACGGGAGGAACGGGATTCGCACGGATCAACATTGCCGCTCCCAGGCTGCTGATACAGGAAGGTATGGAGTGTATCGAAAAAGCGATAAAAAGTTTCCGGAAGTGATTGAGAAAGAGTTCAGGTCACTTCTTTTATGAAAGAGCAGAGGAAATTAAAAAGAGCACCGGACTGCGGAATTCCGGTGCTCTTTTCTGCGGTTATCGCATCATTCTCGGCAGAAAGAGAATGAGGTCGGGGAAGAAGTTCAGTGCCACCACAGTCACGATGAGGGCCGCCACCAACGGAGCGATCTCCTTCACAAGATGCTCCAGCTTGAGGTTGCCTATATCGCATGCAATGAACAGGCACAGGCCGACCGGAGGCGTATTGTGCCCGATGGCCAGGGAGATGACCATGATGATCCCGAAAAAGAGCGGATCGACTCCCAGGCTCATGATAATGGGGTAAAAAATGGGGGCCAGAAGTACCATGGCTGCCGAGTTATTCAGGAAAGTCCCGACTACGAGCAGGATGAACACCATAATAAGCTGCACTACTATCGCATTGGTTGAAATGTTCAGGATCGAGGCCGCAATCGTCTGGGGGATCTGCTCGCTCACCAGGACATAGGTCAGAACCTCTGCGGTGACCATGAGGTACATGACGAGGGCCGTGGATTTTGCAGATTTCAGGATGAGCTTCGATACATCCTTCCAGGTCAGCTCCCTGTGGATGAAGATACCGACGATGAGGCCGTAAACCACTGCCACCGCTGCGGATTCCGTAGGGGTAAATACCCCCGCGTAAATTCCTCCCAGAATAATGACCGGCATGAAAAGGGCGAAGACCGATTCCCTGAAGTACCTGGATATGGTTTTGAAGGAGGCAGGCTCGTCTCCCTTGTATCCCCGTCTCAGTGAAATGACATATTCCACTGCCATGAGGACAATGCAGATGATGATCCCGGGGATAACGCCGGCTATGAAAAGCTCGCCGATGGATACCCCTGTCGATACTCCGTACAGGACCATGGTCAGACTTGGAGGAATGATGAGTCCGATGGTCCCGGACGCAGCAACCACTGCACCGGCAAAATTCTTGTCGTATCCCTTCTCGGCCATGGGGGCAAGCATAACGCCGCCAATGGCCGCAGTGGTCGCGGGAGCCGATCCTGATACAGCACCGAAGAAAGTAGACGCCAAAGTCGCCACAAGAGCAAGCCCGCCGCTCATCCTCCCGAAAAGAGCACCGGCAAGGTTTACGAGCCTTCTTGACACGCCTCCCGCGGCCATGATGTTTCCGGCCAGGATGAAGAATGGAATTGCCATCAGGGCAAAAGAGTTCCCGGCGTTGAACGTTTTCTGTATAAGGACCTCAACGCCGAACGCTCCCGTCACCAGCACGGAAAAAATACAGGTCAGCCCGAGGGAGACCGCTATAGGCACACCGATGAGCAGAAAGAAAATGAAAAAAAGCACCAGGTAAATACTCATGACCGGGACTCCTTCAGCTTCACAAGCGAATCAAGAATAACTTCCAGCAGCACGAAAAGAGACAGGAAGCTTGCCACAGGGACTATCAGAAAAACATATCCGATCTTGAGCCATTCCATAGACGGTGATACGACTTCGAATTCGAGGATCTGCATTGCCATGGGATATGAATACCAGACCATGACGGCGAGAAAGAAGAACGAGAAAAGATGTGCGATCACAGTTACAAGCTGTCTTACAAAAAGGTTCTTTATCGATTCAACGAGGAGGGACATGTTGATATGCCTCGATTCTCTGTACAATAAGACTGCACCGAAAAAGAAGACCCCCGAGAACAGATACCCTGAAAGCTCCTCAGACCATGAGAGAGGTTTCAGCAGGACATAGCGGAAAAATACCTGGGCGACTATGAACGCCACCATGAGGGACATAAGGGCGATCATGAGCCAGTTCAGTATCCAGGTTATCTTATCATTTAAAAATTTCAGTAATTTGAGCATAGTGCAATGGACCTCCCTGGAATGTGACCTGAAAAGCGAACGCCATGGATCAGATACAGGGACGATCCGGGAAATGCCTCGCAAAAGGCCCCCGGATCGTCTTGATTGCTGCTGAAGCGCAGAGCTATTTTTTCTGGGTGATGGCCTGGATCTTGTCGATCATGTCGCCGTACTTCGGGCGATATTTCTCATACACCGGGGCAACCGCCTTTATGAAAGGCTCCCTGTCCGGACGGGTGAACACAACCCCCAGTTCCTCGCACTGC
>JAAYJB010000404.1 GCA_012523155.1 Synergistaceae bacterium
GCCAGAGCTCTCTGTTCCGGATAATGGCGTACCCTTCCTTGAGATTGACCTTGCCGTCCCGGACAGACTTTATCTCGGTGCCGGTAAGGACGATGCCGCATTCAAAGGTCTCAAGGATGAAATAATCATGCCGGGCTTTTCGGTTCTGCGCTACTGTACGGTCAGCCATATTTTCTCTCCGGAATGTGATTATACCAACTTCGTCAGCATTAGTCAATAAATTATGCCGACAGGGAAAAGAGAAAGAGGCTCCGGGTTTTCCGGAACCTCTCCAGAGTTCTCGTTTGGTCGGGGCGAGAGGATTTGAACCTCCGACCTCCTGGTCCCGAACCAGGCGCGCTTACCAGACTGCGCTACGCCCCGACAGACAAAGCTGCCGGTATTTCCACCGGCAACGGCGAAGATTGTAGCACCCCTTGGCTACCTCGTCAAACGGTCGTCCCGTTTCCGATCGTCTTCTCCTGGAGCTGCCCCGTCCTTGCGGTTGTTCCAGACGATCCGGTTTCCCGGAGCACTGTCGGCGGCAAGGGGGATCTCCGCCCATCCCCATGGCGTGACCTGAAGGAAACGGAATACAATTCCCTGGGCCCCCAGGGCCTTTATGTGGGAAAGGTACCGGTAGATGTCGGAAATGATGAATGTATCGCTGATCATCCACACGCGGCGGCAGAGTTTCCGGTTGAAAAGGGAGGCGTAGTCGATGGCCATCCTGAGGCTGTCCTCGAAGTCCGTGGGTCCGACGTTGAGGACGATCACATCTTCGTGGCCGGAGGGCTTCTTCAGGTTGGGCAGAAGGTCTGCATACTCATCTACCCATTCGAGCCTGGTGAAAAGCTTCTCCCCGTCCATCTCCATAACGCTGTCAAAGAGCGCGGACAGGGGATCGCTTCCCTGGTCCGCCCCTTCCGGCGACATGGACTCTTCCATCCACTGCTGCAGCTGCAATATAATTTTCTTTATGTACCCGGGGTGTTCCGTTCCCGCCATGGCCGAAAGAATCTCCCCTACAGTCCAGTTTTCCTCAAAACCACGATCGAATGTCATAGAAACCTCCGCGGATCATATTATGGGGGAAGCATAACACATACTTGAATGCCCCACAACCGAGAAAAAACGGAGGAGAATTCTTCGGAAAAATGAGGTTCAGCCTGCGGTGGACTCGATCTTTCCGCGCCTCATGGAGACGGTGCGGCTGCAGACGCCCTCGAGCCACTGGAGGTCGTGGGAGGCCACAAGGGGTACAGTCCCCCATTGTTTCCACGAGTTTTTTACCACGCCGGCTATGAGGATCGCGTTTTCCTCGTCAACGTTGGCGGTCGGCTCATCGAGAAGCAGCGCCCTGGTGCGGAGCACCAGGCGGGAGGCAAGGGCGACCCGCCTCGCTTCTCCACCGGAGAGCTGGAACCACTCCCTTTTGGAGAAATCAGCGGGAAGACCCACCATTTCAAGCCCTTCCGCCACCCTGTCTCGAAGCCCTTTTGTATCGTTCCTTGCCCGCAGGCCGTAGGCGATGTTCTCAAAAACGGTGCGTCTCAGCAGGTAGGGTTCCTGGAGCAGGAGTGTGGCCTGTCGGCGAAACTCGTTTTCCCTGCCCGCCGTTTCGCCGCCGAGGAAGCGGACGGTTCCCGATGCGGGTTTCAGAAGAAAGGCCAGTGCTTTGAGCAGGGTGCTCTTCCCGCTTCCGTTGTGGCCGATGAACGCAGTGGGGCCGTCGGCGGGGATATCAAGCCTGTCGATGAAGAGTACAGGGTCGTCGCCGTAGGAACACGCAAGATTCCTGATCTCGTACAGCGGAGCGGCAGCGCTGTTCATGATTCCGTCCTCCGCCGAAGGAATGCGAGAGACCAGTTGAGCACGAATGACAGGGCGAGAAGAAGCAGTCCGAGGGCTACACCGGTGGAGAATTCTCCCTTTCCCGTTTCCAGGGTTATGGCGGTGGTGATGGTTCGGGTGTGCCACTTGATGTTGCCCCCGATCATCATGGATACGCCTACTTCCGCGGTGACCCGTCCATAGGCCGTGACCGCCGCCAGCAGGATCTGGTGCCTGCTCTCCCAGAGAGTGGAAAGAAGGAGTCTTTTTCCCCCGGCACCGAGGGTGAGGAGGGTGAAGCGGAGCCTGCTGTCCATGGTTTCAACGGCCGACGCGGTGAGGGCAAGAACTATGGGAAGGGCGAGGATCGTCTGCCCTATGGCCATGCCGGGAATAGTAAAGAGAAGGCCATACTGTCCCAGCGGGCCCCGGTTTGAAATGAAGGCATAGACAAAGAGCCCTACGACGACCGTGGGGATGGACAGGAGCGTGTCTACCGTCACCCGAAGTATTTTTTTGCCCGGAAAAGAAAAGTACCCGAGACAAAAGCCGCCCGGTACACCGAGCAGGAGCGTTACGACCATGGAAAGCCCCGAGAGTTTCAACGTGGTGAATACGGCGGTCCAGACTTCCTCCTCCATGGAGAAGATGAGGGATATACCTTTGAAAAAGCCGTCGGCAAGATAGTCCAGGAATCTCCACCTCCTAAAAAAAAGCCTCCCCCGCACGGATCTTGCGGGAAAGGCGCAGGGAAAGCGTCCTTCCCTCCTTGCCGGATCGGGAGGCGCGCCCGTTTCCGGATGCGCCCTGTCGGCCATGGACCCGTGGGGGGTGCCTTTAGGTTCCATGGCTCGGAGGGATCTTTTGGAGATCATTGTACCGTGCAGAAGACCTGAAGGCAAACGTACAGGGCCTCCATGGGGTACAATAGGAGGAGATTTTTTCCGGAGGTGGCAAAATGATTCCATTCAGAGTGCGGCGCGAAAGTGCCCGGATGGTGATGGTGGATGTGCAGGAACGGCTTTTGCCGGCTATTTTCGGTTTCGAGTCTGTTCGGAGGAACACGGTGAAGCTGGCGAGGGCGGCACAAGTGATGTCGGTGCCCTTCTTCTACACAGAGCAGTATCCGAAGGGGCTTGGTGCCACGGACAGCGAGATCCTCGCCGCTCTTCCGCAGGATGCGCCACGATTCGAGAAAACCTCATTCTCCTGCTGCGATGAGGAAGGTTTCGAGTCTCTTCTCGCATCCCGGGACCGGCCGGTCACGGTGATCTTCGGCATAGAGACACATATCTGCATCCTGGCGACGGTGCTGGACCTTCTTGAAAAAGGACGATCAGTGGTGCTCGCAGCAGATGCCTGCGGAAGCCGGGACCCGGAGAAATCGGACATGGCGCTGGCCGCGATGTCCGACGCGGGGGCGCTGGTGGTGCCTTCGGAGACGGTGATCTATCACCTGATGGGAAGATCAGGGACCCCGGAATTCAAAGAACTGCTTCCCCTTTTCAAGGAACAGGACTGACCCGGGAAACTCCGCTTGTGACCGGAAGGAGGCCATCCGAAAAGTGATCATCGACAGGGAAAAGGCGCTTGAGCTTCACCGCAGGGCCCGGGGCAAGATACGCATCTACCCCACAGTGAACATCCGGAACGAAGAAGACCTCGCAGTGGCTTACGTCCAGGGAGGGGTCTGGGCGGCCAGGGCGATCCAGGAAAATCCCGAAGATATTTACGAGTACACCGGAAGAGGCAACCGTCTCGCCCTTATAAGCGACGGCACAGCCGTTCTGGGCATGGGGAATATCGGGGCGGAGGCAGCACTGCCGGTCATGGAAGGGAAGTGTCTTCTCTTCAAGAACTTCGGAGACGTGAACGCCATACCCCTGTGCATCAACGCGAAGGGTGCGGAAGATATAATTGCCATGGCAAAACTTGCGGCACCTACATTCGGGGCGATCAACATAGAGGATGTATCGAGTCCCAATTCCTTCACCGTAGTGGAACGACTCCAGGAAGAGCTCGATATCCCGGTCATCTGCGACGACCAGCATGGTTCTGCCGTAGTAGTTCTCGCTGCGCTCATGAACGCCCTCAGGCTGGTGGAAAAGGAGCTCGGGGAGATCTCCGTCGTTATCCTCGGGGCCGGAGCCGCAGGTATCGCGGTAGCCCGTCTGCTTCTGCACGCGGGAGTTGAGCGGATGACCATTCTGAACAGGTGCGGCATCCTGGGGCCGGGAAACGGGTGCATGAACTTCGTCCAGGAAGAGATGGCAACGAGGATCAATACTGAAGGAAGGACAGGTTCGATCGACGACGCGATGAACGGCGCCGATGTCTTCGTGGGACTCTCGTCGCGGGGAAAGATATCGGCGGATCATGTCCGCAGGATGAATCCCGGTGCAATAGTCCTCGCTCTTTCAATGCCGGACCCGGAGATCTCCTTCGATGAGGCCTCGGCAGCCGGAGCGGCAGTCTTTGCCGAAGGGCTCACGGGGACACTGAACGCCATGCCCAATCTCCACGCATACCCGGGCATCGCAAGGGGCCTGCTCGATGTCCGGGCAAGGGGGCTGAACGAGAACATTCTTATGGCCGCATCCAGGGCGATCGCAGGGGCAGTGGACCGGAGGAGGCTGACAAAACGGTGTATCGTCCCCGACCTTTTTTCGGACGAAGTGACGCCCCGGGTGGCCGAGGCGGTCGCCCAGGCCGCTATTTCGGAGGGGCTTGCGGCGCGGCCACTTCCGCCGAAGCAGGTGTACGAGGAGACATGGCAGCGTCTTTTCGGCGGGATCATGGAACGGCTGTAGACAAAAACACAGAAAAAAGAGCGGGGCCCTCATGGGTTCCCGCTCTTTCACATTCAGGCGGCAGCTTCAGTTTTTTACAGGACCCGGAAAAGAAGGACGGCAGTCCCCGCAAGGGTTACGAAGAGGGAATGGCGCTCGCTTTTCCAGAGAACTGAATGATCAAAGGGTCCCTTCAGGGAAAACCCTACAGTTTTTCGGGGAAAAAAACGTCCCGTGCGGCTGGCGTAGTTCTCGTATTCCCGGCCGAATTTTGTTCTCAGGAAGGTCTCCTCCCATGGTACGATGAGAACTCCGTACAGGACAAAAAAAGCGGCCGCAAAGAGAAGAAGCGCTTTCCATCCGGCGAGGATGCCCCATCCGGCGCC
>JAAYJB010000405.1 GCA_012523155.1 Synergistaceae bacterium
CAGAACACGAATCTTCCATACCCTCGGGATCCATGGCTGACATCCCGGCCAAGGGGGAATCGATCGTTCCTCCTATCAAGGAAGGAACGAAAATGCGGGTTATTTCCGTTATGAACTATAAGGGCGGGGTAGGGAAAACCACGGTAACTGCGAACCTGGCGGCAGCCCTGGCAAAACGGGGCAAACGCATCCTGCTCATTGATCTTGACCCCCAGTGCAGCCTGTCGTTTTCCTTCTTTCATCGAAGGGACTGGAGACAAAAATTCTCGGAGACGAAGACCGTAAAAAACTGGTACGACGCCTTCATCGACAAAGATTTCAACTGCAGCCTGGAAAATCTTGTCGTCGATCCCGAAGTGCCCATAAAAGGTGAGGGCATACTTCACATGATTTGCTCCCACCTCGCTCTTATAAATATAGAGATCGAGCTCAGCAGCAAGCTGAGTGGATCTTCTGAAAGAGAGCTGAGGAACAATTACCTCCGGGTCCACTCCAGGCTTTCCCAGGGGGTCAAGTCCCTCAAGGGAAGATACGACGTTGTGCTCATCGACTGCCCGCCGAGCTTCAATATCGTAACAACTACGGCCGTCACGGCCAGTGATTACCTTATAGTCCCGACTATTCCGGATTATCTCTCCACCCTCGGCATCGACTATCTGAACAACAAGGTGGAGGATCTCGTGGAAACGTACAACAGGTATGTAGACAAATGCGATGACCCTGAATTCACCCATATCAACCCCCTCATGATGGGCGTGCTCTTCAATTTGGTCCAGTTTTCATCTGGAAATCCTATCAGGGCCCAAGAAAAATATATCGATGACGTTAGGAAAAAAAAGTACCCTGTCTTTGAGATCATGCTGCGGGAGAACCGGACGTTTTATTCAAGCAGCAGTTCCAATCCGCTGCCCGCTGTTTTAAGGCGTAGTGTGGGGCCGGCTCAGCAGAAAGTTGTCAATGAAATTGAGGATCTGGCAACAGATATTCTCGGGAGGATTGAATCATGAAGAACGAATCGATGTATCCCAAGCTTCTCAAAATACTCGCCTCGGTGCTGGAGAAACTGACCGACGAGGAGATGGATGCTCTTCTGGCCGGTGAACTCAAGCTCGTTACGGAGGCGAAAGCGAAAAGAAAAGAAACGAAAATGAAACCGAAACCGGTTTCTGCCGAAATTAATGAATCGTTCCTCAAATCCCTTGCGGAACAGCTCTCTTCCTGCAACAGCCGTGATGAGGGAGTAAAAATTCTGACCGCCCTGAAACTAAAAAAGGCAGATCTCCTGCAGATCACGGAAGAATTTGGAATAAAAGACGCCAGAAAGAACGATACTGTAAAAATATTACGGGGTGCTGTTATCGAACATTTCATTGGCTTCAAAATCGACAATGATGCCATTAAAACCATAGACCTTAGGAGTTCAAGGGAAAAACTGTAATTCACGAAAACAAAGGTTCGTTTCTGAACATATGATGATATTGAAGAATAAAACGGCTTCTCTTCTGAGAAGCCGTTTTTTAAGTTTACAGAACTACGGAAGTAAAAAACTGATTACGGACGACATTTACCCGTATTGTCCCAAAATCTTTGCGTTCTCCCAGCATGGAAACGTAATTTTAATACTTGTAAAATTATTAGTTAGATGAAAAAATTAAAAAATGAAAAAAAGCAAAATTTTCTCCTTGACATATTTCAATGCACTTGGTAATTTACATTGCATAAAATTATTCACGCAGAAAGTTTGATATATCTTTCGGAGGTACAATGAGAAACCTGATTCAGTCCCAAATATCTGAGATGTCGCCAAATCAGGTTAAAATCGCCAGGTTCATACTCGACTCCCCGGAAGAGGCTGCGTTCATGACTGCCACCCGCCTGGCTGAACGCGTCGGAGTGAGCGAATCGACAGTTGTCAGGTTTGCTTTTTTTCTTGGCTTTCGAGGCTACGGGAAGATGCGTGAGGAAATAAGCCGGACACTTCTCGATACACTCTCCACCCTCCGGCGGATCGATCGTTCCTGCACTAAAGCAAATGATGGATACCTTGAGAAGATAATGGACCTGGACTTGGAGACCCTTTTGAAGCTTCGGGAGCGAATCCCGAAATCGTATATTGAATCCTTCGCCGATGTGGTTTTCCGGGCAAAATCAGTCTTCATCGCAGCCTCACGTAGTTCCTATACTCTTGGCTACTATTTTCATTACTATCTTTCCTGGATAAGAAAATCGGTGACGCTGCTTCCAGAAGTGACCGCCTACGAATTCCTGGAAAACGCTCCTGCCGGCAGCCTCGTAATCGGGATCACATTTCCGCGATATACACGCTGGACGGTGGACATCCTTGCCCATTCGCACGGGAAAGGCCTGGAAACCGGTGCAATAACAGACACCATGGAAAGCCCTCTCGTCCCGTTTGCATCCCATGTAGTCTATGTTCCGTACAGTCCGCTCTCTTTCATCGATTCATTCACCGCACCTCTCTGCATGATCAACTGCCTCATAATATCAATTTCAATGAAATATGGAGACACTCTCAAAGAACGCTTCGCTTCTCTTGAAAACCTGTGGAAGCTCAACAGAACATATATATCTCCTTCGCCGAAGTCGCTCGATTTTCATCCGTGGTCGGACGGGAAGGAAGAAACAGGCAAGGAGGAGGATGCCCGATCCTGATATTGCTCTTGCATTTCAACGGCCAAAACATCTAAGAAGGAGGAAAGACGACAATGACACAGGAAATTCAGAAACCGAAGAAACGCTCCAAAATCGAGGGGTTTATCAAGGCGGTTGAACGCGGGGGAAACAAGTTGCCTCATCCCGTCACTCTGTTCACTATTCTTGCGGCACTGATCCTGGTTCTCTCGTTCATATTTGCAAAGATGGGAACCTCGGTCACCTACATGACGGTGACGGCCGAGGGGGCCAAGGAAACCACGGTGACAGTGGTCAACCTGCTCTCCAAGGCCCAGCTGC
>JAAYJB010000406.1 GCA_012523155.1 Synergistaceae bacterium
CCGCTCTCCACGGCCCGCGAAAAAGAGGCGGCACGGCTGATGAGGGTCTTGTGCTGTTCGTCGATTACCGAAATCCCTATGGCGAGATCATCCGTCCACTGAATATTCATCATGGTCACCTGCCCGTTCAGGTAGAAATATCAACTGTCAGGAAATAGAACAATAGTATACCAGACGGAAATTATTTCAGGCAGAAAAATCAATGACCGTAATACTGCAGCATTTCCAGGTTAACAGTTTTAGGAGGCTTTTTACCTTCAATAAGAAGTTTGCAGGAAGCGGCGATGATTCTTGAAATGTTTTCTACGGATTCCAGCGTCGATCCTCCCATGTGCGGGGTCAATACCGCGTTTGGTGCGGAGAGGAGAGGAGAATCCGGGGGAAGTGGTTCCTCTCTGAAAACATCGATTCCTGCTCCTGAAAGATGTCCTGAACAAAGCATCTCGGCCAGGGCATTTTCATCGACTATTCCGCCTCTTGACGTGATTATAATGAGTGAACCGCTTTTCATCAGGGCAAGGCGTTCTCTTGAAAGAAGCCCTTCAGTCTCAGGGACGAGAGGAAGGTTCACGGAAACGATGTCTGAATCAGAAAGCAACTCTTCAACAGGTACCCATTTGAAGCGGGAATGGGTGTTTTTTCTCCCGGCGCTCACAATAACCCGCATTCCGAATGCTTCTCCCAGTTCCCCTACGCGGGTGCCGATTGCGCCTGCACCGAGAATACCAAGTTTTTTCCCTTTCAGTTCTCTTCCATTCATCCATGAAGGAAGGGAAGCGCTGTCCGCATTCTTCCATTTTCCGGAACGAACGAATGCATTGGACTGTCCCGTCTTGCGAAGGCATTCCAGCATCAATGAAATGGCAAGCTCTGCTACCCCCTCGGCGTTGCCTCCTTTGCAGTTTACTACGGGGATTCCTTTTCTTGAAGCAGCGGTAAGGTCAATATGGTTTACCCCTACGCCGTATACTACTATTCCACTGAGAAATTCAGCGTTTTCGATTATTTCTCTGTCTATTAATGCGTATTCAGCAATAATGATATCTGCATCCCTGCTTTCGGAAACAAGCTTTTCTCTTTCCTGAAGCGAGAGAGAGAACACTTGCCCCAGCTTTTTTATGTCTTCTTCAGCTTCGTTCGTTAAATTGAAAGAGTCGGCAAAAATGATTTTGCTCATGGTTTGCCACCTCATTTTTAGATTTCTTTTTCCCGTATGAGCATTATCTTCAGGTCATTAACGTTCGTTCCGGTGTTTCCCGTTATCAGTATGTCTCCCATGGAGGTAAGCGCATTTGCCGCATCATGTTTCTGAAGTGAGGAGAACAAGTCGATTCCGGTCTGCAGGCCCCTGCTCACAGATGTCTCGTCTGAGATTCCTCCTGCATAGGTTGTGGGCCCATCTGTGCCATCTGTATCAAGACCTGCGACTACAATGTTCCCCAGTTCTTTTATCTCCAGGGCAGCCCCGATGGCAAATTCCTGGTTAGGACCGCCGGAACCCGCCTGTTTTCCGTTCTGGATGGTGACTATAGTTTCTCCGCCGCCGATAAACGCACACGGCGTATTTAATGGCCTGGAGTTTAAAAGAATTTCCTTTGCAATAAAGCCGAATGTTCTTCCAAGTTCACGGCTTTCCCCTTCAAACATTGTGGACAGTATCATTGTCCGGTATCCGAGTTCCTTTGCCTTCGTCTCTGCTCCAAGGCATGCCGCATCTCCCGGAACAATGATATGGTTTTCGATTCTGTGTGAATCCAGGGACTTCGGCGTTTCTCTGTCCAAAGGAGGATTCCTGAGGTAACTGCTGACCGATAAGGGCATCTGGTCCCACAGTTCATATTTGTCCATGGTTTTTTTCGCGTCTTCAAAACTTGAGGTATCGGGAACTGTTGGATCGGTGATATAGTCCAGGGGATCTCCTATGACGTCTGATACTGTTATATTTATGAGAAGTGCCTCCGGATGAACGGCCTGAGCCAGCCTGCCCCCCTTTATGCGGCTCAGGTGTTTTCTTACGGAGTTGATTTCTATTATATTTGCGCCGCAGGTAAGAAGAAGTTTGTTAGCCTTCTTTTTGTCTTCCAGCGTAATTTCGGGAACCGGCAGAGGCATGAGTGCTGAACTGCCTCCAGTGATGCATGAAAATACCAGGTCGCCGGGGCCTGTTTTTCCGGCAAGGGCAAGAATTTCTTCTGAAGCGGCCATCCCTTTTTCATCAGGGATAGGGTGGCTTGCAAGTCTCAGCCGGATGTTTTCCAGTTCACCCTCCTGTCCGTCCTTGCACGTTACAATACCGTCTGTGATGCGATTTCCAAGTATGGTATCGAGAGCTTTTGCTATAGGGAAAGTCGCCTTCCCTGCACCGATGACATAAATTCCGGGAAAGGAACTCAGAAGGTATTTCTTTTGGCCGATAAGGAGATCTTTTCCATCAAGCTTCACAAGATCATGAGTTGCCTTTCCGGGATCTGCCATGAGCAGGCCTGCATTCAGAATTTCCATGGCTTCTGCACGCATACGCCGGTTACCCCGGGAAACAATCTGGTCGAAATTTTTGAAGTAATTCACATTGATCATCTCCGGATTTTAAATTGGGGGGCTGGATATTTCCAGCCCCCCATGCCGCTTTTCGGGTTTAGAAGGGATTTTTGAACAGCCTGCCGGCGTAAACGGCAGCATCTCCCAGTTCGGTCTCGATTTCGAGGAGGCGGTTGTATTTAACAGTTCTCTCTGAGCGAGTTGCTCCTGTCTTTATCTGACCGGCGTTAATGCCTACCGTGACGTCCGAAAGGATCGGGTCTTCCGTTTCTCCGGAACGTTCGGACACCATGATTCCAAATTCATGGCGGTAAGCGCTTTCGGCTGCATCGAGAGTTTCAGAAAGGGTTCCCACCTGGTTGAATTTTAAAAGAAGAGCGTTGCAGTAATCAGCCCGCTCCCTGATCAGCCCCGGATTAGTGCAGAGGAAGTCGTCACCAACTATCTGGATTCCCAGCTCTTTTTTTGCCATGGTGAATCCTTCAATGTCGTCCTCGTCAAAGGGGTCTTCCATGGAGGCAATGGGATAGCTCTTCACAAGGTCCTTGTAAAAATCGAGAAGCTGCGTGCGGGTTCTGTACTCGCCCTCGAACATGTACATATCCTTTTCTTTGTCGTAAAAGTGTGTTGCCGCGCAGTCGAAGCCGTACATGATCTTGTCGGTATGTCCGGATACCTCTACGGCCCTGACGAGATGATCCATGGCTTCCTTCGTACTGACGATGGGGGGAGCGAAGCCGCCCTCGTCTCCCACGTTGACGGCGAGCTTGCCGTATTTTGAGGACAGTATTTCTCGAAGGGCATTATACACGTCCCATCCAATGATCATCGATTCCCTGAAGGTCTCTGCGCCAACCGGGAAAATGCATATTTCCTGGAAGTCCAGGTCGTTTGACGTCAGGCGCCCGCCGTTGATGTAATTGAGCAGCGGAACGGGAAGCACATGGGCGTTAGCGTTCAGGTAGCGGTACAGTGGAAGACTGCAGCCGAAAGCCGCAGCCCTTGCAACAGCCATAGATACGCCGATGATCGCATTGCCTCCGAGCTTTCCCTTGTTCGGCGTGCCGTCAAGCCTGATCATCGCAAGGTCGATGTTTCTCTGGTCCCGTACGTCCATCCCCATAAGGGCCGGAGCGATAACTTCGTGGATATTTTTAATTGCCTGTTGAACACCAAGTCCGCCATATACCTTTTTGTTCCCGTCTCGGACTTCCCAGGCCTCTTTTTCGCCTCTGGAGCGTCCTGCAGGCACGTCGGCACGGCCGAATGCCGTATTGCCGGCCCAGACATCAACCTGTATCGTGGGGTTGAACCTGCAGTCAAGAATCTCACGAGCCACAATTCTGGTAATTTTGAATCTGTCATTTCCGAAATACATGGATCTCATCGCCTCCCGAAATATTTTCCAGAAAAATTATGAGCAGATACCTTTCTACTCCTTTGATCCTTCACCGTTCTTTCTTTCCTATTTTCAGTCCAGCACCCGGATAATGTAGCTGATGTCAACGTAATGGCTTTCTATTGCTTCTTTCAGCTCCTCCGGATGACCAGTCTTCAGGATACTATAAATGGCCAGGTGCTTTTCCATTTGATCTTCGAGATTGTATTGCTGTTTTTCGAAATAAAGCCCGAAGTATGCCCAATAACTGTGGGAAAGGGCATTCCATGCTGAAAGCAGTGACTTGCTCCCCGAGCTTTCCACAAGGGTTTTATGAAATTCCATGTCTTTCTTCCTGAAAGCGACATGGTTCTCTTCTGAAACAAAACGCTCCATATCCTGAAGCAACCGGTCCATTCCAGGTATGTAAATGGTTCTTAATCCTTTTTCAGCGGCCCATTTCGCCGCCAGAACTTCCAGTTCAGTCCGTGTTCTGAAGTAATCCTTCAATCCTTCAATGGTGAATTTTCGAACAAATGTGCCCTTGTAGGGTTTTGATTCCAGAAATCCCCTGATCTCAAGTTCACGAAGGGCTTCCCTGATTGTGGACTGGCTTACTTCGAACATCTTTGCTGCCTGGAGCTCAATAATCTTGCTTCCGGGAGGGAAATCCCCTTTCATAATTGCATCGATCAGATATTCTACAATATCGTCGCTTAAAACTCTTTTCTTTAGCGGTGGAACTGTTTTGTATATAGGAGAGTTCATAGCGAATCTTCCCCAAGATAAGGAAGGAACCTTTGAGGGCAGGGAATAAAGGAAATCTTTTCCTCTTTTCCTGTCATCTCAAGGGCTTTTTCCAGGGCGGAATCCAGAGATTGCGCAGGAATGAGCCCCATCATTCTTACAATATCAGGGCTTATATTCGGTGAAACAAAAATTATGCGCAAACCGGTCTGAAGAATCTTACAAAGCAGGAGAGAATGGTCCATCTGTATCCTGTAATTGTCCTGCAGAAACTTCATGGCTCCCTCAAGGTTCTTCTCCTCTTCGAAGGGGCGAAGCATATCCACGGATCCTGTTCCCTCGGTGCATCTGGAGTATAGGACAAGTACCCCGTTTTTCCCCATTACGGGGGCCAGGGCAATGATTGCTTTTATTGTCTGATACAGGTTGATATTCAACGGGTACCCCGGGGTTGTCACGGCGATCATGGGGTGTTTTCGAAGCGGGAGGGCAATATGTTTCTTCAGCTTGTTCACAGCTTCCATGTGGCTCCGTTCAAGACTCCCGCAGGTAACGGAGAAAGGTTTTCCCTGAAAATCGGTAAGAATATTGACGCAGAAATGTATTCCAAGCATCCCGGCTGCCTCGAGCATGTCCTCACTGATAGGGTTCCCTTCCAGAATCCCTATGGAGGCAAGGGGATGAAGAACCATTTCCGGCCGGTGATTGACCAGGATGGTCCGCTCTGAAGCTATACCGGGAAGAACCGATTTTCTCCCGCCTGAAAATCCTGCGAATTCATGGGGCTCGACTTTCCCCACTGCAATTCGGAGATCGGCTTCACTAACAAATCTGTTTACTTCGACGGGAGTGCCCCGGGATGTGGTTCCCAA
>JAAYJB010000069.1 GCA_012523155.1 Synergistaceae bacterium
ACCAAATGAAATCAATTATTAAGTTGCTGCTGTCTTTTATTGCTGCAGTTCTTTTTCTGTCTTCGACAGTATGCGGCAATGAAGCATCAGCATCTACACCTGTAGGGCGCATCCAGGATTCTGTGAATATCCTGCGCGAAATGGCGAAACAGAAGGACGCAAGTACCATGGGAGAACTGCTGGCGGAGGCGAAAGGTATCGCGATTTTTCCCTCAGTCATCAAGGCAGGGCTTGTTTTCGGAGGTCAGTACGGTGAAGGGCTGGTTCTTCGCAGGGATCCGGGAGCGAAAAAATGGTACGGCCCTTCATTCGCAACAGTAGCCGGCGCATCCTGGGGACTTCAGATCGGAGCCCAGTCGATCGCCCTTGTCCTCGTCATTACGAACGAACGGGGGCTGGAAGGCTTCAAGGGAAACAATGTCAAGCTGGGAGGCGACCTCGCTGTAGCGGCCGGACCTGTCGGGCGGAGGGGTGAGCTTGGTACGGACTACCGTCTGAAAGCATCAATTTACAGCTATTCAATGACAAAGGGGCTCTTCGCAGGGCTTTCTCTTGAAGGGGCCGCTATCACCGTGGACAAGAATGCAAACCAGGTCTACTGGGGTACACCGACAACCGCAGGCACAGCGTTGAATAAAAGAGCGACCGGCTCGAAAATCACTCCTCTCATCAATGAGATCGAGAGGATCATCCGGAATGCAAAATGAAAAAAGGCCTGTAGAAATACAGGCCTTTCTGATTCTTACAGTATGAGCTTGCTTCCTCCGCCCTGCTTGCCTCCCATACGGTTCAACTGCTGGAGGACTGCGGCAGGGGCTACGTCAATTTTAGGTTTCTGCTGCTGCCGGCTCATGGCATCCTGCATTTTGCGCTCGTACTCCTCCATACCTTTTTTTAGAGCTTCCACGTCTCCCCTGATCCATTGCAGAATATTTTCCGCTATGGCTTTCACTACATCTTCACCCGGCTCCTCTGCGATGAGACCGAGTTCTTTCAGAACACGGTGCTCCTCACGGATGGAATTCGCTACATCATCGTCGGTTATGATCCCCTTTTTATAGAGCACACGTGTAATGATGTTGAACTTGCTCTTAGAGTTCTCATCGCTCAGGACCAGGCTGTCAACCCTGGCCAGAAGCATCGACAATATTTCATCCAGACTTACCTGCATCGGCATGGCCATAAAAAGCGCCTCCCCTTATCTAAAAAATTTGAGACTTGATTGTACCATATCTATATATTGAAACGTATTTCTATCATATCCCCGTCCGATACCCGGTATTCCTTCCCCTCCAGCTTTAAAACACCTTTTTCCCTGCATTTCGCGAATGAGGATTCATGGAATTTAAAATCATCGTACGATACCACCTGGGCGCGGATAAATCCACGGGCAAGATCTGAATGGATCACTCCGGCGGCATCAACGGCAGTTTCCCCTTTGCGGAGCGTCCATGCCTTTACCTCGTCTTTACCTGTCGTAAAGAATGAGATAAGGCCCAGCAGAGAATATGCCTCTGAAATCAGCCTGTTTCTCCCCGGTTCCTCGATTCCGAGATCATTCATGAACTCGGACTGCTCCTCCGGGGCAAGTTCCGCCAGCTCCATTTCCATTTTGCCGAAGACTTTCACGACGCTTAATCCTTTTTCCGCGGCCAGCGAACGCAGGTCCTTTAACCGGGGCATATCGTCATCGGTTTGGTTTTCATCAAGGTTTGCGGCTATGAGTTCCGGTTTGAGGGTGACAAAGGCAAATCCGCTCAGCGTTCTCATTTCCTCCATCGTCAGGCCAAGATCCCTGAGAGGCCGTTCTTCGAGAAGACATGCCTGGCATTTCTCAAGGAGAACCTGTTCCGCCTCCTCGGCAGGGATATGCTTTTTTTTCGCCTGAAGCCGCGAGAGTCTGTTTTCAATGACTGCAAGATCCCGGAAGATGAGCTCCATTTCCACGATATTCCAGTCACGGAGAGGGTCTATTGAACTTTCCGGATGGGGAACATCCGGGTTTTCAAAAAAACGGATTACATGCACCAGCGCATCTGATTCAGATACAAATGAGAGAAATGAGTTCCCAAGGCCTTCTCCCTTGCTGGCATTCCTTGATAACCCCGCAAGATCGACGAACTCGACTGTTGCGGGCGTTTCTTTCCTGGGTTCGAATATGGTTACCAGGTCATCGAAACGGGTGTCGGGCACATTAACCATCGCCCTGTTGGGGTCGGTCTTACCGCTTGCGTACGGTTTGACCTCTGCTCCCGCCCTGGTGACTACATTGAAAACAGTACTTTTCCCGCTGAGCGGAAGACCTATGATTCCACATTTGAGCATTATGCTCCCTCCTTCGTTAGGGAGTGTTTTTTCCAACAAGCATTATACCTGTTTCACGGGAAAAAGAGAAAATAGCCGATTGCATGAATTACTCACGGAACTTTCTGGTATGATTAATGGAAATTTTCACCCACATCAGGGAATTGAGAGGGGGAACAGTTCATGAAGTGTTTTTTCTCCGTTCTGTTTGCGAGCGTTGCTTTCCTTATGGCGTGGCCGGGCCAGGCTCCCGGCTCGGCCCCTGGTGTACCAAGGATCGTGAAGACCGATATCTACCCCGGCGGGGCGAAAGTAACCTTCTCGGTTTCTTTTGAACAAGGTTTGAGTTTTGAGCTTCCGGGCACATTTGATGCTGAATCGGTACGTCCCCTTCCTTCTGGGGAACAGTCAGTCCACTCCTTCGAAGCCCTGGAATTTCCCCGTCCGGGCTGGATCCCGCTCTCTCTCAGGGAAGCTGATAAAACGATCACGGAAAAGGAACGTGCCCTTGCCGTCCTGGAGGGAAAAGAGGCGGCGGTAAAACAGTCAGTTCAAATACTCTCGGGCCCCCTTCCAAAGGATCTGAAGGGGGGAGACATTCCGACGTACGTGGAAGCGACCCGCTCGGTACGGGAAAAACTTGAATCGGATCTCATAATCATTACCGAATCCATGAATGAACTGAAAAAGGAAGTTGAGGCTCTTCAGGAAGATTTTGCGGCAAAAATGCCCAGGAACTCAGACCTTGGAATTTCTGTAAATGCCAGGGCGACCGGCAAGGGGGAACTTCTCGTTGAAGCCTGGACTTCATATGCCGGCTGGACGCCGTTCTACCGAATGGACCTTGACAGCGATTCGGGGACTATTTCAGCCTCACTCATCGCAAAAGCAAGGCAGCATACAGGGGTGCCTCTCGATGGAGAGCTGTATTTTCATACCAATATGCCTTCCAGGGAAGTACGCATGCCAGAGCTTCGCCCCCTGGTGGCGGATTTCGAGCGAAAAGACGCGAAAAGTTACGGGGCCCTGGAGGAAGCCGCAATGATGATGGAACGGCCTGCCTTCAGATTGGCATCTGCTCCTGAGGCTCCTGCACCGGTAATTATCGAGACGATGACCGATATGACAGTCCATGCCCAGGGACTTCTCGAAGGGGATAACACGTGGGCTGATTTCGGACTTGGAGAATTTTCAATGAAGGCTCAGCCGGACATCGTGTCGATCCCGGTTCTTTCAGACGAGGCCTGGATAACGGCGGAGGCAAAAGAGATACCCCAGCCCATTCTCCCGGGAACGGCCGAACTTTCAACGGACGGCCGGCTCTCTGCAAAAATACTCCTCCTGGAACAGGGAGCAGGTACTGACCTGTCTCTTGCTTTCGGCAAACTGCCCCTCGTGAAGACAAAAAGAGAGAAAATCGTCTCGAAAACAGGAAGCACCTGGACCGGCAAGGGGCGACTGGAAGACGGTTATACAATCGAGATCGTCAACGGTACGAAGAAAAAAATCAGTGTCCTCCTTAAAGACAGGATTCCTCTGTCCGCCCAGGAAAAAATCTCGGTGGAAACAATCAGTATCGAGCCGGAGGCTGCAGAACAGAACAAAGAAAACATACTCACCTGGAAACTCGCTCTCGAGCCGGGTGAGAAAAAGAACGTGAAGGTAATGTACAGGCTCGGCTATCCCGCTGATGAAACAATACGCATGCGGTAGCTGTTTTCCAGCAGGAAAACAATCGCGTACATAAACAATCAGAAGAGGCAGGGTTTACGATCTCCTGCCTCTTAAACATGCTCAAATAGTTATTTGTACCTCATCCAAAGTTTTTTTAAGATCTTCTCCATAAACAGGAGGCGGAGAGTTTCAATGGGGAAAATATGGAAATGTGGTCTCTTTTTTCTCGTCTTACCTTTAATGACAGTTGCTTTTTCTTCCTCCGGAGCGTCAAAATCCGCGATCCGCACAATGTCTCTTGAGGAAAAAGTCGGTCAGATCATGATGTGCTTCTTCGAAGGATCCTCCCTCTCACCCCATCTTGAAAGAGTGATCATGGAGATGAAGACGGGGGGGGTTATCCTCTACTCAAGCAGGGGAAACATCCGGTCCGCAGAACAGGTAGCGGAGCTCGTGGAAGATATGCAGAAAGCAGCCGTCAGGTCAAATTCATGGCCTCTTTTTGTCGCAGTCGACCAGGAAGGAGGGCTGGTGAACCGGATAAACGAAGGAATAACCCTTTTTCCCGGCAACATGGCGCTTGGTGCTGCAGGCGACGAAAGGCTGGCAGCCAGGGTTGCGGGCATTATGGCTGAAGAGCTCGCGGGAATGGGCATCAATGTGAATTTCGCCCCTGTTGTGGATGTGAACAATGATCCTCGCAATCCCATCATAGGCGCCCGTTCCTTCGGATCCTCCCCTGAACTCGTTTCACGGCTGGGCAGTGCCATGATCTCCGGCTTCCTGGAAAAGGGGATCCTCCCCTGCGCGAAACATTTCCCCGGTCACGGCAATACGGGCATCGATTCCCACACGGGGCTGCCGGTGATCAGTTCCTCCGTCGAAGACCTGAAAGCGACGGAACTGCCTCCTTTCCGTGCGGCGATAGAAGCGGGCGTACCGATGATCATGACTGCACATGTTCTGGTCCCGGCACTCGACCCTGAGAGCCCGGGAACGCTTTCCCCCGGAATCCTCGGAATGCTCAGGGAGGAAATGGGATTTTCCGGAATCATTGTCACTGATTCCATGGGAATGGGAGCGCTTGAAAAGGGATGGGGCATGACCCGGGCGGCAATAGAAGCTTTCAACGCAGGAGCTGATATTCTCCTCTTCGGAGCAGACCGCGGACACCTGGAAGAAGAACATGCCGGGGTTTTTGAAGCCTTACTGGAAGCGTGCAGAAGCGGAGTTATTTCCGAAGCACGCCTCAACGAATCCGTGGAGAGAATTTTGAAAACAAAAGCCCGGCTGGGACTTTTCCTCCCAAAGAGGCCATCCGGTAAAACGGCTCTTCGGAAATCAGCGAACGGTGAACAGACAGCAGCCGAGGCAGCGTCGAAAAGCATAACGCTTGTTCGGAACTGGAGCAGGGCAACCGGACAGCTCCGGTCGGGGGAGAAAACACTGCTGATCTGGCCCGGGGAAAAAATAGCCGCAGGGAAACAGCTGGCCTCTTTATGCAACAATTTTTCGGTCGTTTCAGTTCCGGAAAAACCACGAAAGGAAGATATTCAGGCTGTTCTCGAAAAAGCCAGCAATGCTTCAGTTATTTTTGCAGGAGAATATGACAGCTGGAAAAATCCCGATTGGATGGAACTTCTGAAAAGCATGGGAGAGAGCCGTATCTATCTTCTCTCCGCGAGGAGCCCCTACGCACTTTCTTCTCTTCCTTCGGCAGGAGGAGCCCTGGTGCTTTACAGCGACATACCGTCAGTTATTTCTTCTGCAGCCGCCATTCTGAACGGAACGATGATTCCCCGGGGAAAACTCCCAGTCGACCTTCCGGGAATCCACTCTGCTGGCTGGGGCCTCGAAAATATGGACTAAGGAAATCAAACGGCAAGAGAAAGCTTTTTACGGCAGGGAAGAGAGGAGATCAGTGAAGACGGGCTGACTGACTCCGTGAGGAACCAGCATCCGTCTTCACCTTTATTCCATACGCTGCTGCATTCGGCGTGGCCGGCAATTACAGGGCTTTCACAATACCAGTTTCCGCAGCTGTCTTTCATCCAGGACATTTTTCTTCCTCCCTCATATCTGAACTCATGTTTATTCTATGAGGTATTTATAACATCCCGAACTTATAATGTCAACAGGTGTTGAATATATATTCACGTATGAACCATTGTTCATTTATAGATTTTTCACATAGGGCTCCCGCTCTCCTCCGGGCCTCCTCATGCCCGGCACAAGCCAGGTCGTTTCAGGGCCTGAACAGTTTCCGTGAAGGGTGCGTATCAACACCCTTCCCGCAGCAATTCCCAGTTCAAAGGCGGGCCATTCCATGGAATACAATGTTTCTGGAACTCTTCCATCCGGAAGGGTGCAGACGCAACCCCTCTCCGGCGGGAGCCCGTTCCAGAGTGTTCCGTCAAGTACCGGAAATTCATTTCCTTCAGGCACTTCTCCACCGGGGATAAGGTCAGAAAGAAAGGGAAAACACGGGGAGTTTCCCGAATAGTATCGAAGCGGGCGTCCTCCAGAGATCTCCTC
>JAAYJB010000407.1 GCA_012523155.1 Synergistaceae bacterium
GGCGCAGGCTCGGAAGGCTGGGCGATGATCCCCTTGGGCCAGGAATACACTACGGTGAGCCCCTCACCCGGTGCAAAGGGGGCAGCTGATTCCACGGTCCCGTCGGGAAGCGCCCGGGCATCCTGCCCCTTCTCACCGGTTCTTCCCGTGTAAAATTCCACGGCCGAAAATCCCTCGCCGTGGTCCCTTCCAGGCAGTTTCGCCCGAAAGGACGCCTTTTCAATGACAAAGGGCCAGTCGTTCCCCGTGGCATTCCAGTAGAGCTCGTCGTGTTGATCAAAAAAACCGAGCTGCCCGGCGGTTACGTACGTGATGGTGAAGACGTGCTCGCCGAAGGACAGAAGAACGTCGGGATCGCCGAGGCGGAACTCCAGCCGTTCGCCGGCACGGCTCACCTGGGCCTGGGTCGGCTTCCCGTCGAGGAGGGCGGAGACAAGGTCAAGGGGAGCCCGCCGCACCTTTCCTTCGCTGTCGGTGAAATCGGTGGGTATGGACCGGATGATTCCTCTGCGGATATCCTTTCCCTCCGCCACAACGGCAATGCGCTCCGTGACGGTCAGCGAGGCATCCGTTCCGATCTCCGCCTCCACGTCGAAACGCACTATGCGCTCCTGGGCCGGAAGGGGGGACGCCCCCCACAGGAGTATCCAGGCAATACATACGGAAAGCAGCAGTGAACCAGTCTTTCTCACAGCCGTCTCAACCCCTCGGGCTCATTTTCTGAAAGGGCTCCGGAGGCTTTCGCCCCCGGAGCCCCCGTGTCACACTCTTTCCGTCACGGCTTTTTCTGCTCCTCCGCTCCCATGGCGCTCCACTTTGCCGCCATGGCGGAGATGGCATCGATGTCTTCCTGCTTCGCCGCTTCAGTCACAATGGTGAAGTCCGCCCGCTCCATGTCGGAGGCGAGAATATCCAGCGAACGGAACTCCAGGGCCCCTTTCAGGCCTTCGAGGATGTAGGGGATCCCCTCGACCAGGTCCGATTCCTCGGAGATGAAGGCAGCCCACGGGCCTTCCGGGTCGAGAAGGGAGAGAATAGTGTCCCGGACCACTTTCGCGTCGAAATGAAGGAACCCCTGGAGCTTGTCGTCCCCGTAGAGGGCCTTCATGCGGTCGGAAAGTTCGGGCGCCGCATCGAGAGCCTCGGGGCTCAGAAAACCCGCCAGGAGAACTCCGTCTTTGATGCCCATGACGAAGTCCACGGGGTCTTTCAGCGCATAGAACGCGGTCCAGCCTGCCTTCGTCACGGGCTCGAAGGGCATGCCGCTCTCCCGTGCGGCCATTTCCATCAGGGGCAGCAGCAGGTGAACTTCCTTTGTTTCGCCTGAAAGGTAAAGGTATCCCCCTGGAAGAGGACTGCCGAAAAGCTTCGTCTGGCCGCCGAACACCATGCCGACCGTCTTGAGGATCTTCAGGATGGCATCCTCGTCAAGGCCGAACTGCTGGGCCGCATCCAGGAACTGGACGGCCTGGGCCGCATCGTAGTCTCCGCCGGCGGCGGCTTCACGGAGAACCTGGAAGTGCTTCTTCTCGAGGAAGGGCCTGCCGACAAGGGTAAACCAGGGTTTCCCGCCGCC
>JAAYJB010000408.1 GCA_012523155.1 Synergistaceae bacterium
CGGGAGACAACGCGACATTTGAAGTAGACCTGATCGTGCCCATCGCCATGGACCCGGGTCTTCGTTTTGCGGTGCGTGAGGGCGGCCATACTGTTGGCGCCGGCGTCGTCACCGAGATTCTTGAATAATTTCTGAGGAGGCAATATTGATGGCGGATATAGTCGGCCTCTCATGCACTGAGTGCAAGAGGCGCAATTACACGACGACTGTGAACAAGAAGAAGCAGTCGAAGAAACTGGAGCTTAATAAGTTTTGCAAGTGGTGTGGAAAACACACCTTGCACAAAGAAGGCAAGTAGTGTAAAATACACTCTGCTCGCAGGTCCGTAGCTCAACTGGCAGAGCACTGGTCTCCAAAACCGGGGGTTGCAGGTTCGAGTCCTGCCGGGCCTGCCATTTTTTATTGTTAAGAAAATAGATAGGGGGCCGAGGTTGTGGGAACAGTCCTCACCTTTATACGAGAAGCCCGAGCCGAACTGAAAAAGGTAACATGGCCAGGAAAAAAACAGGTGTGGTATTCCACGCTCGTAGTTATCGCCTTCACCCTTTTCGTTTCCGCCTACCTGGGTCTCGTGGATTTGCTTTTAACAGGAGTTTTTTCGCGCCTTTTCAGATAATGTACGCTGCCGGTCCAGGCAGTTGCGTTCCGGGATCATTTTTGAGATCGGCAGGGAGGTGAGGGGGCCGCAAGACCCCCTTCATGTATGGATAGCTTCGAAGATCGCCGCTGGTATATTGTGCAGACCTACGCAGGATATGAGAATCGCGTGAAGGCAAATCTCGAGCAGAGAATTGCCACAATGGGTATGGAGGACCGGATATTTTCGGTACTTGTGCCTGTTGAGGAGCGCGTTTCCGTAAAAGAAGGAAAGAGCAAGAAGGTTACACGGAAGCTCTTTCCGAGCTATGTCCTTGTGGAGATGCGGCTCAATGACCAGTCGTGGTACGTGGTTCGCCATACCCCTGGTGTCACCGGGTTCGTAGGATCAGGTAACCACCCCATTCCTCTCAGCGAAAAGGAAGTTCGGGACATAATGGGGAAGGTCGGCAAGGAGCAGGCGAAACCCAGGATAGAGCTGAACCTGCGTCCGGGAGATCTTATCAAGGTCAAGACCGGCCCGTTCGAGGGGCAGGTGGGGCCGGTAGTGGAAGTCTTTCCGGAAAAAGGCAAAGTGAAATTCACAGTCACCGTCTTCGGACGGGAGACTGCTGTTGAAACCGACTATACGGAGCTTGAGAAGCTCTAGATATATATTCAACACGGAAAGCGGTCTTTACAGGGAGGCAAGAGGAGTCTTGGCTCCTCTGTTTTCCTGAGTTGTTTCCGCTTTCAGTAACGAGAGGAGATCTTGAGGAATGGCAAAGAAAGTAATAGGGCAGATCAAACTGCAGTTGCCCGCAGGGAAGGCAACGCCTGCACCTCCCGTGGGACCTGCACTTGGTCAGCACGGAGTGAACATTATGGAGTTCGTGAAGCAGTTCAACGCGAAGACTGCTGACCAGGTCGGTTTAATTATTCCGGCGGTAATCACAGTCTACGCGGACAGAAGCTTTACGTTCATCCTGAAAACTCCGCCCGCGAGCGTACTGCTGAAGAAGGCTGCAGGCCTTGAAACAGCATCCGGTGAACCGAACAAGAAAAAAGTGGCTACAGTCAACAGGGCAAAAGTGCGTGAAATCGCTGAGATCAAGAAAGAAGACCTGAATTCCTACGATGTGGAAGCCGCCATGCAGATGATCGAAGGGACCGCCAGGTCAATGGGGATCGACATCGTCGATTAGTACGGAAGTTTCGAAATTTGTGGGAGGCTGAAGAGGCCGCTTGACCACCAGGAGGAAGAAAAATGGCAAAAGTAAGCAAGAGAATGAAGGCAGCTGTGGAAAAGATAGAGAAGGGAAAGCTCTATGGACTGAAAGATGCGATCTCTCTTTTCAAGGAAACAGCTACGGCGAAGTTTGACGAGTCCATCGAAGTGCATATCCGACTCGGTGTCGACCCTCGGCATGCAGACCAGCAGGTCAGGAGTACCGTTGTTCTTCCCCACGGTACGGGCATTACCAAGAGAGTGCTTGTGCTTGCCATGGGTGAGAAAGTAAAGGAAGCGGAGGAAGCCGGCGCTGATTTTGTCGGCGGTGACGACATTGTGGCGAAAATTTCCGGCGGATGGCTCGATTTTGATGCCGTCATCGCAACCCCTGACATGATGAAATCAGTGGGTCGCCTGGGAAAACTTCTCGGTCCCCGCGGGCTTATGCCGAGCGCAAAGACCGGAACCGTTACCTTTGACCTGGCCGACGCGATCAGGGAAATCAAGGCCGGACGTGTGGAATTCCGTGTTGACAAGTTCGGAATAGTCCATAACGGAGTCGGCAAGAAGAGTTTTGCGCCGGAGCAGCTTTATGATAACGTGAAGACCCTTTTCCAGGCGGTGCTCCGTGCCAGGCCTGCATCTGTGAAGGGCACGTATGTGAAGAGCTTCTCTCTTGCCTCCACTATGGGCCCCGGGATCAAAATCGATCCGTCAGCGGCGCAGAAGGAGATTTCAGCGGAGTAGAACTGCAGCTTCAGACTGACAGCTGAAAAACGAAAAAGAACTGCAGACAGCGGGTCCCCCTATAAGGACAATGGAGCATTCCGCCCGCCGAGGTTCCGGTCAAAGAACAGCCTAAAACAGCTGTATTTATGATCCCGGGCCCGGTGAGCCCGGGATTTTATAATTTTCAATTACAGCAAGGAGGTGAGTACATGCCGGCAAAATTAAAATTTGAAAAGGTTGAAGCGCTTCGTGAAATGATTTCCAGGACACAGGCCGTTTTTGTAGCAGAATATCGGGGATTGACGGTTGCCCAGATCACTGCCCTTCGCGCCCAGGTCCGTGCTGCTGGCGGTGAAATGAAGGTTGCCAAGAATACCCTCATGAAGATCGCCATGGAGCAGGAAGGCCTTCCATCGTTTCCCGATGAGACGGCCTATGGTCCCAACGTTTTCACCCTTTCCTACGGAGATCCTGTCGCGGTAGCGAAAGCCCTACGCGACTTCTCCAAGGAAAAGACCAACAAGGCTTTTGTTCTTAAGGGAGGCGTTCTCGGACAATCTCTTCTTGGACTCGAACAGGTCAACGCCCTTGCCGATCTCCCGTCCAGGGATGTTCTTATCGGCCAGGTGGTCCGTACCATCGCCGCACCCATCGCAGGTCTTCTTACGGTTCTCAACGGACCCGTCCAGGGACTGGCGAACTGCCTCAACCAGCTCAGGGAAAAGAAAGAAGAAGCAGCGTAAAAAGTACTTAAAGGCGCAAAAGCGCCCCTATTTTTTGGAACACATTCAAGGAGGAAAATGAAGATGACCCGTGATGAAATGATCCAGGCTATTGAGAATATGACCGTTCTCGAGCTTTCCGAGCTCGTAAAGGCTCTTGAGGACAAGTTTGGAGTATCCGCTTCCGCTCCTGCAATGGCTATGCCCATGATGGGTATGGCTGGCGCTCCCGCAGCTGCAGCTGAAGAGGAGAAGACCGAGTTCGACGTGATCTACAAGGGCCCCGGCGCCAACAAGATCAACGTTATCAAGATTGTCCGCGAGCTTACCGGACTCGGCCTGAAGGAAGCCAAGGAACTTGTTGACAATCCTCCCAAGGCTGTCAAGGAAGCCGTTACGAAGGAAGAGGCTGAAGAAGTCCAGAAGAAGCTTGCCGACGCTGGTGCAGACGTCGAAGTGAAGTAGTTCTCCTTTTCGATTTATCGGCTATACTGAAGGCGGTGTGGAATATCGCACCGCCTTTTTCTTATGTTCAAAGGAGGATCTTCATGATCATCGACTGTCATGTACACGTGTATCCCCCCGAAGTGATACGGGATGCCGGGAAGATTGCAGAAACCGAGGAGCATTTTTCGCTTCTCATCAGCGGCAAGGTTCACAAGTGGGCTTCCGCTGAGGATGTGATCGCCCGAATGGACGAGGACGGTGTGGACGAGTCATGGGTCTTCGGATTCGCTTTCAGGGACCCCGGACTTTGCGCTCTCTGCAACGACTACGTGATAGAGGCAGTAAAGAAATACCCGGGCCGCCTGAGGGGGCTGGCCGTCGTCCCGCCCCTTGCCAGGGGAAGCGTCAAAGAGATCCTCCGATGCAGAGAAAGCGGTCTTGCCGGTATAGGCGAGATATTTCCCCAGGGGCAGAACTTCGACCTTACTGATATCCGACAGACCTGGAGGCTTGCCGGAACAGCCCATGAACTGGGCATGTTTCTCCTGTTTCACTCTGCGGAGCCCGTAGGGCACGATTATCCCGGAAAAGGAAACGTCGGGCCCCGTGAAGCTGCGGAGTTCTGCGTCCATCACCCTGAGGTGAAAGTCATTTTTGCCCATTTCGGCGGCGGACTCTGGTTGTACGAACTCATGCCCGAAATGAAACTGTACCTGAAGAACGCCCGCTACGATTCAGCCGCCTGGCCGTGGCTCTACGACCCGGCTGTGCTCTCCTCCATGGCTGCAGCCGGGCTCGACGACAAGATCCTCTACGGCTCCGACTTTCCCATACTCTCCCTGAAACGATATAAAGACCGACTTGAAGCCTCAGGTGTTCCACTCGAAACGGCCGAAAGGTTCCTCTACCGGAATGCCTTGTCATTCCTCGGGGAATGACCGGTGCTCTCCTCCCTGGAATAAGCTGAAGATCCATTAATCGATTACCCTGGAATGGTCGCTCTCTTCGGCTCGAAATGGCGAAGGGCAGCTGTCTATTGGGGTGATTTACTCAATAAAATAATAATACTATACTGTAAATACAGAAAAAGAGTTGAGAATTGGACGATTTTCCGGGAAGCCATTTTTGTTTCGGTTGAAAGGGAGTGATCCGAGTGACTGGTGGATGTTCGGTAAGGAGGGGGTTGTGCCTGGCCCTGGGGTTTTTTGTTTTTTCCCTTTCAGGGCCGTTCGCTGAGGGCGCGGTGTTATACGTTACACAAAAAGGGGCGGGAGTCCGGAATGGTTTATCCTGGGCAAATGCCTGTGGTGAAGCACGGTTTCCCGTTGTTCTGTCCGAAGCTCGTGCGGGAACAGAATTTTGGATAGCGAAGGGGAGATACCGCCCGGACACCCAGGGCCGGGTGGACCGGTCATTTGTGCTTCCCCCGCGGGTTGCCCTGTACGGAGGGTTTTCCGGATTTGAAAATTCAGTAGAGCAGCGGAACCCGGAAATCAACGTCACGGTCCTCACGGGAGATCTTGGTCTCGATGATACCGTCAATTCCAAAGGGGTGACGGAAAAGTTCGAAAATATAAAAGGGGAGAACAGTCTAACAGTTTTGAAATGTACAGGTGATCCTGCAGCGGCAGTTCCGCCTGAAAGATACCAGGCGCTCATCGATGGATTGGTCATTACTGCCGGGAAAAGGGGATCTGACTATTCGCCCGGAGGTCTTGAAATAGAAAATACGGAAGTCATAGTGAGCCGATGTTCTTTTTTCGGGAATGCAGGAAATTATGGCGGAGGAATCAGCAGTGAATCAGCCACGATCCGGATCAACGAATGCACTTTCTACGGAAATACAGCTTTTTATGGAGGAGGGATCAGTTGTTCAAATACCACGAGCCGTATTGCCGGGTGCAGTTTCACATCCAACTATAGCTCGACCGATGGCGGCGCGATCAACAATGGTATGGGCGAGATGATAGTGGATGATTGTTATTTCGGTTCCAACACGTGCGCACTGGGAGGCGGGGGGATCAGTAACACAGGCGGGAAA
>JAAYJB010000409.1 GCA_012523155.1 Synergistaceae bacterium
GGGATCCAGCCGGGTGATGAAATAATCACGACTCCGTTTTCATTTATAGCCACCGTGGAGGCGATCGTGGCGTGTAACGCGGTGCCCGTTCTTGGAGAAATCGATGGGACCCTCGGGCTTGACGCTGATTCGGTGGAGAGGCTGATCTCAGGGAGGACGCGAGCGATAATGCCCGTACATATGTTCGGGGCCGCGGCCGATATGGATCGTTTCACGGATCTCGGGAAGAAATACAACCTGCCGGTAATTGAGGACGCATGTGAAGTGGTGGGAGGGACATACAAGGGAAGGTACCTGGGCAGCCTGGGTACGTGCGGTACATGGAGTTTCGATCCGAACAAGACCCTTACTGTAGGCGAGGGAGGAATTGTCTTAACGGACAGTGAAGACGTGTATTTCAAGATGGACTGTTATCACGACCATGGCCACATTCACAGCAAGGAGCATGACAGGGGCGCAGAAGGGAAATCGGGGCTCGGTGTGAATTATCGGCTGAGTGAAGTGCAGGGAGCCCTGGGAATCGTAGCCCTTGAAAAAATGCTTTCAGCGCTGGGGATGCTGAGGGCAGCGAAGAAAAAAATACTCAAGGCGGCTCTTGATGCGGGACTGAAGCCCAGGCCGGTACACGATGAGGAGGGGGATACTGCCAGTCATGTCGTCTTTATTCTCCCGACTGCAGAGAAGGCGAAGAGATTCAAGGCTGCTGCAAATCATGCAGGAGGGAGTTTCGGCATCATTGCCGACAATACATGGCATTACGCGAAGCACTGGAAAGCACTGGAAGAGATGGGGGAGAAGGATTACTTCGGCAACAGGACCCCGTCCTACTCACCGGCTTCAATGGCAAAGAGCGATGCTATGCTTTCATGTGCTGTAATGGCAGGGTTGAACACATGCATGGATGACAGTGCGGTCGAAAAGATGATCGAGGCTGTTCGTGCCGGGGCACAAGCCGCCCTTCAGCGCTGAATTTTTTGTTTACGCGAAAAAAGGACCTGTACCCGGTTCTTCCGGGGGCAGGTCCTTCGATATTTTCCTTACGGTACTCAGCGAACAACACTATCTCCGTTCAATGCCAGATATTTTTCAAGGACCTCTATGTCCCGGGGAGTGTCGATCTCGATCGTATCTCTTTCTACGGGAACGCACTTTATGGAATGCCCTTTTTCGAGTACTCTGAGCATCTCCAGGCTCTCCGCCTTTTCGAGGGGCGTCTGTTGCCAGGAGAAAAACTCAAGCAGGAAGTCCCTGCGCCAGCAGTATGGGCCTATGTGCTTGTAAAAGACCGCTCCGCTGTTCCTTTCAAAGGGTATCGGTGATCGGCTGAAGTACAGTGCACGCCCTGCCTGGTCGAATACAATCTTGACGATGTCGGGAGAGCATATTTCTTCTGTTTTATCGATGCGTTTCGCCAGCAGCGCTAGCTGTGTATCCTGATTTGAAAAGGCTGCGACCAGGGGATCGATCATGTCGTGACCGACGAGAGGATCATCAACCTGTACGTTCAGCACTATTTCCGACGGGATCCTCTCTGAAACCCACGCTACCCTGTCTCCGCCGCTTGGAAGCTCAGGAGGAGTGAGCATGCATTCTCCACCAGCCTTCCTCACAGTTTCAGCGATCCTTTCATCATCAGCCGCGACAATGATCCGTTCCACGGAAAGGCATCGCTGCATCTGCCGGAGCACTCGGACGACAAGGGGTACCCCCGCTATGGAAACGAGCGGTTTCCCCGGAAGTCTTGTGCTGGCAAGCCTGGCAGGTATAACTGCGAGTGTTTTCATGGAAGCCTCTTTTCGGAACTGAAAAAATCAGCTTTTGTGTATCTGTGTTCCGGCTTTTCCCTCAAGGGCTTCTAGTGCTTCTTCGAGACTTGCAATGACGGCCCTGTCTCCCCCGTTCCGCACAAAACGAACGGCTGCCCTGACCTTCGGGCCCATGGAGCCGGCCTTGAAGTGGCCTTCCTTTTCCAGCTGTTCCATCTCTGAAACCGTCACATTTTCAAGCCACTTCTGATTCGGGGAGTTGTAATGGATCGCTACCCTCGGCACATCTGTCAGGATCATTAAAAGATCTGCATTTACTGCCGCTGCGAGCCGCTCGCCCGCGAGGTCCTTGTCGATTACTGCCTCTACTCCCTGGTATGTTCCGTCCTGATTTCGTATTACAGGGATACCGCCGCCCCCCGACGCGATAACGATGAA
>JAAYJB010000410.1 GCA_012523155.1 Synergistaceae bacterium
ACGACAAGAGAAACCGGGTATTGGCCGCCGATGCGGCCGCTGAAGCCGGACTGTCGGCGGAGAAGGGCAGGAAAAGTGAACCCTTCCGCCCCGGGACGGACACGGATGTCCAGCTCAGGGGAAAGGATCTGTCCGCCTTGGACGTGGAACGGGCAAGAAAGGCATACAACAGTCGTGTGGAGGCCTATCTCCGGGAGAGCGGCCTTGCCGTGGAAAGGGATGTTAACTGGGCCGCCCGGACCGAGACGGACATAATGCCTTCTCCCGCCGACATGAAGAGTCCCGGTGAATTCGCCAGGGCTGCCGCCTATATAAACGGAGACGGAGGCAATATGTACGCCTCACCTCTCGCCGCCGAAGCCCAGGGAAAACTTGACCGGGGGGACCCCGTGAGCATTGCCGAGGGAAGAGCCTACGTCGAGGAGATGAAGTCCCGGATCGAGGCCATGAAGAGGGAGAAGGCCTCCCTGATGAAAAAGTACACAGCCTCCGCGGAACCGGCGGACCGGAGCTTCCTTTCGGCGGAGATCCGGAAGACGGAATCTCACCAGGCGAAGTACATCGACAGGATCAACAAACTGGAGCGGAGCCTCGGGGAACCTGCCGGTCTTCCTCCCCGGGAGGGATCGGTTTCTCCTCTCCTGGAAGCGGCGAAAGCACGGGATCCGGGCGCGGCCTCCAGGAGAGGGGAAGCGGCTGTGGATGCTCTGAGCGGTCATCTTACAGAGCAGGCACTCAAAAACTATGCGTCCGCCCTGGGAGAGATCGCGGCTGCTTCATCCAGTCCGGAAAGCCGGTCGGCGCTGAAAAAGGCTGCTGCGGAGACACTGAAGGGATTGCCCCCGTCGAGACTCGGCGACGCACTTGCGGAGATGGAGGCACGGCACGGCAGTGATTTTGCCCGTGAGATGGCTGCGGAGATGAAAAAAACACCGGCTGCCGGCGAAAAAACAGCACGGAGAGATCCCCGAGCGACCGCAAGCGGAAGGGGGAGTTCTCTTCTCCGGGGGGCGGGGATCGCCGCCGCTGTCATAGGCGGGTACAACGCCCTGATCGAAGAGAACAGGCGGACCTCGGGAAACCCGGACTTCGGAAGAGTTGCCATCGGTCTCGCCTATGATATGACCGTCCGGGGGACGGCTGAAGCAGTAACAACGCACACCGCCGCCTATACTAAGGCCGAGGTGGAACGGCTCCGGGAGTATTATAAAAACCGCGGAGAGGATCCTGACAGCCTCGGTGTGAAGATGAAGATCGCCGCGGAGGCTGCGGCCAAGGGAACTGCCTACGGTACGGTGAGGGGCGGGTACGAATTTGCAAAGGCGGCAGGCCGGTGGACCGGCGGTGCCATCGTCGAGGGGGCGGAGACGGTCATATCCCTTGCCGGTGAAGCCCTCGACACCATCAATGTCCTTGAGACGACATCCGCCGAACTCCGTGCCCAGGGAATGACAGTGGCGGTCCAGAATGCCCGGTCCGTATCCTCGGGCAGGGAACTGGTGCGGGAACTGGAGAGAACGGCAGCGCTGGCGGAGTCTCTCCGGGCCGCCATGGAGCAGAATGTGCGGTGGGCCCGGTCTCTCGAAATCTGGCGAAGCAGGACAGTGGATTCTCTCAGGGGTAAAGCCGAGCGCCTGGATGCCCTTCCCTCCCTCAGGAAGATTCTTGACGAGGGGGCAAAAACCTGGGGAGCGGATTTAAAAAAGACGGAGGAAGACAGTGTTTTGATCCTCCACAGGATCAACGGGCTCAGAAAAGATCTGGCCCGGGAGAGTCCCCTGGCCGGGCTGGAGGCCGGGACTGCCATGGCTGCGGAGGACCACGCACGAAACCGGTCCCGGTTCGAAAAAATCCTTGAGGAGATGGATGTTATCCGGGAGCTTTCCGGGGCGGCGGAGCTTTTTCCCGCCATGGAGGAGGACAGGGCCGCCCTTCTAGAGGCAGGGAAGCTGGCCCGGGAAGGGGCGGAGACCATGAAGCGGAACCGTGGGGGATGGCAGTCCGCCCTTTCGGAGTTCGACCGGGTAAGAAAGGCGCTCCGGCGCGGATATGCCCACTTCTTTGAAAAGAAAGGGATCCCAGGGTGGATGATCATCGGGAGGAACGAGCAGTCTGTCTCCTCGCCCGGGAAAAAACTCCCCGGGGAATTCGGTGCCTGGCTGGAAACTCTCCTGCGCATGGAGGAAGATATAGCGAAAGACCTGGAAAAAATACCGGCGGCTGACAGAAAGACCCAAAAAGAAACGGAGGAGGCCGTCCGAAGGGCCCGCATCCTTGCCGCGGACCTCCTTTCCCGGGCAGATGCCGCCAGAAAGTCTCTTGAGGAGACGGAAGAGGCTCTTGGTATCCTTCTTGCAGCCGTCAAGTCTGCTCCCCGGCTTACGA
>JAAYJB010000411.1 GCA_012523155.1 Synergistaceae bacterium
CGAGCGGAAAGATCGCAAAGATCACCGATGTGTACGAAAAAGATTACCTGAAGACAGACACTGTGCGCATCAGCATTTTTCTGAGTCTGCTCGACGTCCACGTGAACCGTTTTCCCATAAGCGGCTATTCCACTTTCCTGGGATATTTCCCCGGAAGGAGGCTTTTCACGTTCCAGGAGAAATCCTCGGAAGTGAATCAGCATAACAAGATACTGGTCAGGGGTGAGGGCACTTCCTGCCTTGTGACCCAGATAGTCGGCCCCGTTTGCCGGAGAGTGGTGTACTGGCTGAGAAACGACAAAACCCAGCCGGTAAAGCGCGGAGAGCGTTTCGGAATGATGAAGTTCGGCTCAAGGCTCGACATGTACTTCCCCAAGGGGGATATCGAGATAACAGCCCAGGTCGGTGACCAGGTGCACGCCGGCAGGACGGTGATCGCACAGATACTCCCCAGGGAGGAGGAATAGTGATGACCGGGGACCAGCTCAGGAAACTGAGATTCCTGGCAAACTGGAGGCGTGTCCTCCCGACGCTTGTGACCCTTTCGGCCCTGTTTTTCGGGTTCGCGAGCATCCTCTCCACGATCGAGTCGATGCGGCTGGACATGCCCTCTCTGCTTGCGCGGTCGGCCCAGTTCATCATGCTTGCCCTGATCCTCGACGGGCTGGACGGAAACCTTGCACGGTGGCTGAAGGGATCCACCGATTTCGGCGCCGAGCTGGATACATTTGTTGACTTTTCCGCCTTCGGAGCTGCGCCGGCGGTGCTCATGTACGCCCTGCTGCTCCACGGGCCGAGCCCGTTCTGGAGGACCATTCTGCCATCTGCGATCGTCTTTTCCGGAGCGCTCCGCCTTTCCAAGTTCCGGCTTGTGGATCCTCTTCGCGGGCAGGGAGGGTTCATCGGACTGCCGATCACGGTGAACTCTTCGTGGATCGCGCTGGCAGCCTTCGCAGCCCAGGTCATGTACCCCGAGAGCCACATTCTCGTTACCGGACCGGTTTCAGTGGTTTTCCAGCTCTTCATAATCGTGATGATCTCGCTGCAGCTTTCAAACCTCAGATATCCCAAGCCATCCAACAAGGTGAAATATTTCGCGCCGGCCGCTTTTCTCGTGCTGCTTCTCTGGATCCTCAGCGAGACCTACGCCGCATGGATCGCTGCAATACTTGTTCTCGGGTGCCTTCTATATGTTCTTACCGGCCCGATAATCCACAAACATTCGGCACTGAAGCGGGCGGAGGAAAAATAGAAGATGCGGGCCATCGGGATCGACCTCGGCGGGCACAAGATCGCAGCAGCCCTCGTAGAGGACGGAAGGATCGTGCAGCGCCTCACGGAACCTACGCCGGGCAGGGAACCTGACGATGTTACTGCACAGGTCGCGAAGATGGCCAGAACACTCGGTGCGGGGCCGAAATGTCCCGTAGGAGTGGGAATTCCGGGTATGCTCGATACCCTTCGGGAAACTGCTCTTCTGCTTCCCAATTTCTCCGGCTGGAATAATCTTCCAGTCCGGAAAATCCTCTCGGCAAAAATCGGACTGCCTGTGGAAATAGAAAACGACGCCAACTGCCACGCACTGGGTGAAGGCTGGGGAGGAGCAGCAGCGGGAATGACGGATTACGTGCTTTTTACCCTCGGCACGGGAATCGGCGGAGGGATCGTCATAAACGGCAGGATACTCAGGGGATTTCACGGCATGGCCGGGGAACCGGGACATCTGGCCGTAGGCGCAGGGGAACCATGCGGATGCGGATCCCACGGCCATCTCGAGGGCATAAGCGGCGCTGATGCGCTGGAGCGCAACGCTGAGAGCATGGGACTCCAGCCAGACCTGAAATACCTGTGGACAAGGCGAAGCGATCCATCGGTAGCTCCGCTCTGGGACAGGGCTCTTGACCACCTGGCAAAAGGAATCGCTTCCACCGTTCACCTGCTGGACCCCCAGGCGGTCATTCTCGGAGGCGGGCTGAGCAGGGGTGAAGGATTCCTCGACGTCCTCAGGCCGAGAGTGATCGATTACCTGGCCTCACCTTTCAAAAAAATCCTCGATCTGAGACTCAGCCTCCTGGGCAACGATGCCGCAGTAATAGGCGCCGCTGCGCTCACAAGAAAATAGCTATTCCCGGAAATAACACAGCCCCCTCCAAAGGGGACACCCGAATGAGACACCCGGGCAACGAACGCCTTTCACCTGATATTTTCAGCAAGGATCCCGTTTCTCCGGGCCTGCCCTCTCTTCTGCCCCTCGACGGAAGAAAATCCCTCTCAGTGGCGTCGGGAAGATCGGCACTGGCTAAGGGACTGGACTCCCTGCCGAAAGACCTGCTTTCAGGAAGAGCCTGGCTTCCTTCCCTTTGTTGTCCGTCCATCGCGGATCCCTTCCTCAGGCAGGGATTACGCCTTTTCTTTTATTCCTCTCCGGAAAGTACTCCCCTTCCGCACTTCCTGCCTGGAGACGTCTTTCTCTACATTCACTTCTGCGGCTTTCCGAACAGGGCGGCTGAAGCAGCCCTCAAGGCCATTCCAGTGACAGAACGTCCGTTTATTATCGAAGACTGCGTCCACGCTCTTTTCACACCGGGAGTGGGGATGTTCGGCGATTTCATCCTTTACAGCTTCCGCAAATTCCTTCCGGTACCGGACGGCGGACTTCTCATCTCCCGTTTCCCTCTTGACCCGAAGCTTGCGCCTCCTTTGGAATCATTCATCTCATGTAAAGTACTCGGAAGCCTCACTGGAGACCGATCACTGCTCAGAAGAGGAGAGGACCTGCTCGATGGAGATGATGAAGCCCGGGCCCCGTCAGAAACAGGACGTTTTCTGCTGGAAAGGACAGAATGGAAAGACATTCCCCCGAGAAGAAGATACAATGCCTGCAGGCTTTCAAACCTTATCGGCATCTCACTTCCGGACGAAGGGGAAAGTGTGCCTCTCGGGATCCCCTTCCGCGTGGAAAGGGGAAAGGATGAACTCGAACGGAGGATTCGTGCGGCAGGATTTGAAACACCCCTGTCCTGGGACTGCCCTCCGGGTGCCCCTGACGATGAGGCGTCACGGACAGTTGTCCTTCCATGCGGTGAAGAGCTGGAGGAGGCAGATCTGCGTGAGATCGCGGCAATTGTAAACAGCACTCCGGGACAGATTTTCTTCATATAAACTCTCCCTCCAGGTTGACGGGTGGACAAGGGAAAAGACCGGTTAATAAAAGATTGACATCTATTTTGCAGGATATATAATGCTCTTGAGTGTATTTATGGATACATAGTATGGACACATAATCTTGTTCCAGGAGGCCGTTTTATGTCTCCAATAAACCTTCAGGCTGAAGAACGAGCTTTCCAGACCCTTTTTGAACTGATCCGGACAAGAGAAATCAGACCTGGCGAGAGGGTCTACGAGACAGAGCTCGCCGAACGGTTTTCCATGAGCCGAACTCCCCTGAGACATGCGATGGGACGCCTCGCGGCGGAGGGTATACTCGAAAAGATTCCGGGCAAAAAGGGATATTTTCTTCCCCCTCTCGAAAGACAGGATATGATCGAAGTCTTTTCAGCACGGGCCGCCATTGAAGGAATGGCGGCAGCTATCCTTTCAGAAAAACCACATCCACGAGTTTTCAGAGATCTCAGAGATATTATTTCGCGGCAGCGGGATCTTTTTTCCATCGGATCACGCAAGGGAGACTATGCATCCCTCAACGGGGCATTCCATTTCACCCTGGTTAAAGGAGCAGGCAACAAGTATCTGCAGCGGTCATTCAGCCCGATTTACTGGAGATCCATAATGTATACCCTTCTTTATGCGACTTTTTATACGGAAATCGAGGAAACTTTTCACGTTGACCGTGTTCCCAGCTGGGAACAGCACAGCCTGATAACGGACACCATCGAGTCGGGCAATAAAAATGAAGCCAGGAAAAGAATCGAGGCCCATGTGCTTGAGAATTGCGAATACTGGAAGGGAGAAAACGCAGGCGCTGAAGATGGAAATCTTTATATCCCCTCCTTCCGGGAGGGACCTGAGAGACCAGGCATTGGCAGCTCTAAAGGCAAAAATCCCTTTATAAGCCAAACCCGGATGCATGAGGTGAGGATCCCCGGCTCAGAAACAGCAAAGGAGGATGAACTCAAGCCCCAAATCGGGCAGGAGAGTACAACATAAAGCAGCATGAACAAAAAAGAAAAAAG
>JAAYJB010000412.1 GCA_012523155.1 Synergistaceae bacterium
GAGCGAAGAATCTGTTTTTGGTTTTCAAGAGTCCACCCCGGATCCTTCGTCGCCTGCGGCTCCTCAGGATGACAGAGCAGTACTGTCTGAGGTTCCCCCCAAATAATGGAAACAGATTCAGACCCGCAATCTCTCTTTTTCGTACGATTCCGGGGATTTATATCCAATCCCCGAATAAAGCCGCTTTCTGTTGTAAAAAATCTCTATATATCTGAACAGATCCGTCTTTGCTTCTTCCCTCGTCCTGTATTTCTTCCTTCCATAAACGCACTCCGTGAGACCGTCGGCAGGAAAAGACATGGTTACAGTTCATCGGAGGGCCTCTTGAAAGGGGCCCTCTTTTTGAGGTGCCTCGAAGAGAAAAACGCTTGCAATGGTATATGGTGCGTGTATTATAGTAGTTTGGAAGAAAAATATTCGTCCCTGGATGATGCATGGAACCGACGCACGCCAAACAAAGGGACGGCAGGGGATACAGATGCGAAGAAAGCCATTCGGGGGAGGAAATATTCATGCAGTGGAGATCAGGCAAGGAAGTTCGTTCATTATTCATAGACTTTTGGGTGTCAAAGGGGAGTAAACATTTTCCGAGCTTCTCCCTCATCCCCGACGATCCTTCCCTGTTGTTCACCATAGCGGGGATGGTTCCGTTCAAGCCCTATTACCTGGGCATCCAGAAGCCCGAGGCGCCGAGGGCGGTGACGTCGCAGAAGTGCGTGCGCACCAATGATATCGACAACGTGGGGCGCACGGCGCGCCATCACACGTTCTTCGAGATGCTGGGAAACTTCGCCTGGGGTGATTATTTCAAGAAGGAGTCAATCACCTGGGGATGGGAGTTCCTCACAGAGGTGATCGGCCTTGAGGCTGACCGCATGTCGGTGACCATCTACAAGGATGACGAGGAGGCCTACGACGCCTGGCACAAACTTGTGGGGATCCCCGACAACCGGATCTTCAGGTTCGACAAGGACGACAATTTCTGGTTCATGGGGAACCAGGGACCGTGCGGGCCGTGCTCGGAGATCATGTACGACCAGGGTCCCGAGTTTTCGTGCGGCAGGCCGGAATGCGCGGTGGGGTGTGAATGCGACCGGTACCTGGAGATCTGGAACCATGTGTTCACCCAGTTCGACCTGCAGAAGGACGGGAGTCTCGTTCCCCTGCCGAAGAAGAATATAGACACGGGGATGGGCCTGGAACGGCTGACATCCATCGTCCAGCGGGTGCGCACCGACTTCGAGACCGACCTGTTCATGCCCATGATCAAGCGGGCGTGCGACATGGGGGGCATCCACTACGGCTACAGCCCCAAGACGGACCTTGCGGTTCGGGTCATCGCCGACCACGTGCGTTCGGTGGCCTTTATGATCGCCGACGGCATCCTGCCCTCCAACGACGGACGGGGATACGTGCTTCGCAGGCTTCTGCGCCGTGCTTCCCGCTTCGGAAGGCTGCTTGGTGTGGACCGTCCCTTCCTGCTCGATTTCCTTCCCGACGTGATCGACCTGATGGGCGACCCCTACCGGGAACTGATCGACAATCGGCTGACCATCGAGCAGATCATCGAAGTGGAGGAGAAGCGGTTCGGCAGAACGCTGCTGCAAGGGACGGAACTTCTGGACAGCGAGGTCTCGCGGCTGAAGTCGGCGGGAAGGAGCGAACTTCCCGGCGATGTGGCCTTCGTGCTGTACGATACCTACGGCTTCCCCCTCGAGCTGACCACGGAGATCGTGGAGGAGAACGGCTTCACGGTGGACAAGCCGGGGTTCGAGAAAGAAATGGCTGCCCAGAGGGAGCGCGCCCGGGCATCGAGCAAGCAGAAACGGAGCGCCCTTGCAGGGGACGTGTACAGCGAGCTGAACGAGCGCCTCGGGGATACTCCCTTCACGGGATACGAGGGCGCGGAGTCGGAGAATTCAGTCGCCGCCATAGTTCTGGACGGCGAGGAGGCCGGATCCCTCGAGGAAGGGATGGAGGGGGAGATCCTCCTCGACGCCACTCCCTTCTACGGGGAGAAAGGCGGCCAGGTGGGCGATACAGGGACTATCGTCTCTTCGGGCGGCAAGGCCGAAGTGATCGATACGGTGATCCGCTGCAGGGGGCTCGCGGTCCACAGGGTGAAGGTCCTTTCGGGGAGCTTCGCGGCGGGGGACCGGGTGCGGACATGCGTGAACGACGACCGGCGCGCCGCCATCCGGAGAAACCACACGGCCACGCACCTGCTCCACGAGGCCCTGTGCCGGGTTCTGGGCGGCCATGTCAGGCAGTCCGGCTCCC
>JAAYJB010000413.1 GCA_012523155.1 Synergistaceae bacterium
CGCCTATGGTGCCCTCTGTTCTTCCGCTCTGAAAAACGATCATAGAAGCTCCTGCGGCCCGCGGCGTTGAACCTGACTCTTCAACGACCATACACAGGACGGCCGATTGTCCTTCCTCATAGACATGCGCCAGCTGCCTTGCGATCACTGCGTCCATTCGTCTGCCTCCTCGCCGTGTTCGATTATGCCTCCCGCTGCCACCCAGCCGTCCACATCGTACAGAACAAGGCGCTGCCCTGGTGTAGGTGCAAACTGGGGCTCATCGAAAGAGACCGCGATCTCTCCGTTACCGCTCCGGAGAACCGTGCATCGGGCAGGTTCCCCCCGAGAGCGGGTCTTCCCGTAGAGAACAGCACCGGGGTAAAGAAGGCCGGGCAGCAGCAGGTTCACCTTCCCTGCCGTTACTCCGCGCCGGAAAACCTTTTCCCTTGCGCCTGCAACGACAATATTGCGTTCGGGGTCTATTCTCAGCACGTAGAGACCATCCCTGGACGCAACTCCGAGCCCCTTTCTCTGCCCGATGGTAAAATTCGATATTCCCTTATGGAACCCAAGCAGGCTCCCTTCCTCGTTTACTATGGTTCCCGGATCACCTGGAGAATCCTCCATGAGTTTTCTATAATCCTCCTCGCCGGCGAAACATATTTCCATGCTTTCTTTTCTTTCGGCTGCCGGCAGGCCAGCTGACCTCGCCAGCTTGCGCACTTCTTCCTTTGTCATGCCGCCGAGGGGAAGATGAAGGTTCTTCAGGCGCTCTCTGTGTATGCCGTAAAGAAAATAGCTCTGATCCTTTCCATGATCCCTTCCCCGGCCAAGGGATCGTTCTCCCTCCCGATCGGCTATCAGGGCATAATGGCCCGTTGCCAGGTCAACAGGACCGAAAACCTCCTCTATCTTGTCCCACAGGAGGCCGAACTTGACAAGGGCATTGCAGTCAGCGCATGGGTTGGGCGTCAGTCCCGAACGATATGTCTCCACAAACGGCGATATCACCATCGTTCGGAACTCCTCTTCGAGATCTGCGGTGTAGTGAGGTATTCCAAGGGAGCGCGCAACATGGGCGGCATCACTTCCGGGAGAGCTTTTGCTTCCTGCAGTCCCTGCATTTCCGGGGATCCTCATGGTCATCCCGGCGACATTCCATCCCTGCTTCTGCAGGATCCAGACCGCAACGGAACTGTCAACACCGCCACTCATCAGGACGACGACTGAATTCGGCCCAAAAGAATTCCCGGGCGGCATGCTGTTATCCGTAGGGTATATTTTCATCCGATCTCCTCCGGCCTCATTGGAATATGCGAGCCCATCGTGTAGTATATGAAAAAGCAAAAACCCCGACAAGGAGGTTTTCCTTTGGTCAGCTCCCTGAAAGAAAAAACCGAATATTTGCTTTCCATGCTCAAAAATATGGAAAAAGCTGCCGTGGCTTTCTCAGGCGGAACGGACAGCACCCTTCTTGCCGCAGCAACGCTCCGGGCATTGGGAAACAATGCGGCGGCGGTAACTGTATCTTCTCCCACCCTGCCGAAGGCAGAACTGGAGGACGCAAAAAAACTTGCAGATCTTCTCGGCATCGGTCACATCATTCTTCCGGTGTCTGAGCTCGATCTTGCGGATTTCGTGAGCAACGGAAAGGACCGGTGCTACCACTGCAAAAAGTACCGTTTCGAAAAACTGCGCCTGTGGGCAGAGGAAAACAGCATCCCCTGGGTCCTCGACGGTTCCAATACCGATGATCTTAAGGATTACCGCCCGGGAATGAAAGCGATATCCGAACTGGAAAGAGTCCGCAGCCCACTTCTGGAGGCCGGCATGACGAAGAAAGACGTTCGGGCCCTCTCAAGGGAGTGGGGCCTTCCTTCATGGAACAAGCCGGCGGCGGCCTGCCTTGCCAGCAGGATAGCCTATGGTACCCCGATAACCCGGGAAGCTCTGCGCCAGGTCGAGAAAGCGGAAGAAATAGTGCGTGCCTACTGCCCTCCAAATATCCAGATGAGGGTAAGGCACCATGGATTCCTGGCACGCATCGAAGCTGACCCTCGGATCATGAAAGACCTGGCAGCCCCTGAAACAGCGGCTGCAATCTCCCGGTCGCTTTCCGGACTCGGATTTCGTTTTACCGCCCTGGACCTTGCAGGCTACCGCATGGGGAGCATGAACGACCTACCTGCAGATCGCTGATACGCTTCCTGGATCGACCCAGTTTCCATTGACAAAAAGCTCCAGGCTGCATGTGCCTATATTGAAAAAACAGAGCGAAGCTGATACCTTTCCCTCTCTTTCAAGCTTTCTGAAAACCGGGTACTGCAGGATCTTCTCAAGCTGCCGGAGACCTGCAGCCTTTGCTGCCTTTTCGGTGTCCGCGCCGTCAAAATACTCTTCTCCAAGCCAGAGGCGAAGCCCGTCAGTATCCAGGTGATCCGGGTCCTTTGAAGCCTTCACCGCTCCGCAGTCAGTGTGGGCCAACACCACCACGTCTTTGACACCAAGATGAAGGAGGGCGTAGTCCAGCGCCGCGGCAACCGACGGCTCATCTGTCCGGACAAGGTTCCCCACGTTTCGCAGGACAAACAGTTCACCGGGGCGTGCATCGAAAATCTCCTCGGGAACAATTCTGCTGTCCGAGCATGTTATGACCAGAGAGTGGGGGTGCTGACACCCGCAGAGCGAGCAGTAGCATTCCTTGTCCGCTCTTTCACGGAACCTGCCGTATCCCTCCAGGAGTGTTTCTATCATTTCGTAGCCATCCTTTCAAAAGCGAGTATTTATTCCGTTGATGGGACGAAGCGCAAAGATGCGGAGTTGATACAGTACCGCATTCCCGTGGGCGGAGGGCCATCGCTGAAAAGATGCCCCAGGTGCGCATCACACCGGGCACACAGCACCTCTGTCCTGATCATGCCGTATGAAAAATCCCGATTCTCCGTGACAGGGGCTCCTTCAACCGTCCTCGTGAAACTCGGCCATCCGGAACCGGAATCGAATTTATCCGCCGATGAAAAGAGCTCAGCCCCGCAGCAGACACATCCATAAATCCCCTTTTCATGGTGATCCCAGTAAATCCCTGTAAAAGCACGCTCAGTCCCCTTCTTCCTTGCCACAGCAAACTGCTCCGGGGTAAGAAGCGCCTTCCATTCTTCCTCCGTTTTCTCCACCCTGTCAGGAGAAGCCGCAAATCCTCCCGAAACAGAGGAGCAAACAAGTGACAGCGCAATGAGCACGACCGCTGCAAGACTATTCACAGGCTACCTCCTTCATTTCTTTGACAAATTCCATGAATTCCCTTATTCCCCCCGCATTCGTCCACGCAACATTGAACCTCTTTCTGAACTCCATCCCTTTTGCTCCCATTGAAAGTACCTGGCACGTAAAATCATTGTCGGAGAAAGCAAGGTCGAACTGGAAATGGGTCACAAATGCATCGTCCATGGCGAGCAGCTTGTCGTCATCGGTGAAGTAGAGTGCCAGCCCCCGCTCCTCCATATTCTGGCGGATAAAATGAGTGATAATTGCGGATACATGCTCCATGCAGAACATCCTCCCTTCCCCTGGCAGGGGATGAACTCGTGCTCATTGTACGGTATTTTGTGATATTCAGCCAGCAGCGTCAAGAACAGGTCGGAAAACAGAAAATGAAAAACCTTTCTTTGGAGAGGCTTTACCTGGGGTATTTGCCCGTACTTTCCAGGGAAAATCCATAAAACCGATTATACCCCATACGGTATCCGGTGCTATAATTGAAAAAAACGGTCAGGAGGAATGGAAATGAAACGGCAGAAATGGAGAATAGCACTTATGGTACTTTTTGTTCTCTCTCTTCCGGTAACAATGTTTTATCTTTCGCCTCTCCTCACCCTCCAGGGCGCCAGGAGAGGAATAGTCACGTCAAGCCTTCTATTTGTAGGCGCAGCAGCAGTCGCCGCCTTTTTTTTCGGCAGGGTTTTCTGCGGATGGATCTGCCCCGGCGGTGCAGTTCAGGAACTCCTCATTCAGGCAAATGACAGAAGAGTGCCCGGAGGGAGGTACGACTTGATAAAATACGGCATCGCCGCAGCCTGGCTGGCTGCGATCATTATTTTTTTCGTCCAGGCGGGAGGCATCCTGGCCGTCAGGCCCCTTTTCGGTATCAAGGGGGGCTTCTCCCTGGGAACACCTGTCTCATATATTATGTTCTACGTAGCAATGGGAGGTATGGTCGTCCTCTCCCTTGCAGCTGGAAGACGTCCCTTCTGCCATTACGGCTGCATGCTCGCACCGTTTATGATCGCCGGACGGTATGCGGCAAAAATAGCAGGGACACCCCATCTTCACCTTGAAGCTGACAGTGAAAAATGTATCGACTGCAGGCTGTGCACGAAAAACTGCCCCATGAGTCTCGATGTAAACGCCATGGTACGGTCGGGAGACATGTTCTCTCCTGAATGCATATCATGCGGCGCATGCGTTGATGTATGCCCGAAGAAGGTGATCTCCTTCTCCGGAGCTCCTCTGAAAAAACAGCAGTTATAGAAAATACACGCAGAACAGTCCTGCCGCAAGGCTGGCAATGGTGACCGGGATACCTGCAGCCGCATGTTCTTTCCAGCTGAAAGGTATCCCCATCCTTTCAGCTTCACCGGCAACGATTATATTGGCGATGCTTCCCACGATAAGGAGGTTGCCCGCAAACGTGCTTGACAGTGCAAGGATATTCCCCGCACCGGGAAGATCCCTGACAAGGGGAAGCAGCAGCATCACGGCAGGAACGTTGGATACCAGGTTTGAAAGCCCTGCTGCAGCGCCGTAGAGCCAGAGCGGGGAGGAAAGTGAAATGCCCAGCCTGTCAAGAACCGTTTTCACGGCATCCAGCCCTCCCGCAGCTTCAAAAGCCCCGTTGATAACAAAAAGGCCGAGGAAAAGAGCCAGGAGCTGCCAGTCGACGGTTTCCAGGGTCCTTCGTGAAGCCATCGTCCTGCTCAGCAGCAGTATCCCCGCAGCACCCAGTGCGACCAGGTCTCTCGGCAGCGCCGAGAAGAGAAAAAGACCTACAACGGAAGCAAGCACGACAGCCCCCTTCAGCGTCTGCCACCTGTTGAAAGATTTTTCGGGTTCCTGCTCCCGGATGATCTCCAGGTGCATCTTCCCTCTGAAAAGCACCGTTATGATCCCCCATTCCGCGATAAGAGAGACGAGGACCGGGGGCAGTGCCCACCAGAGATAGCCGCTGAATGAAAGATCAAGAGATTCTCCGATAAGCATATTTTGCGGATTTCCGATCAGGGTCAGCCCCGATCCTATATTTGCGGCACAGGCAAGGGCAAGAAAGAAGGGAAGGGGGTTCAGCTTCCGCCGGATGCACCCCTGGCCGATCACCGGAGTCATGGCCAGGCAGACAACATCGTTCGTGAGAAGCGCTGAAAGCCCTCCGGCTGCCAGTATCACCACACCAAGAAGGGCCTCGGGAGAGACGGAAAGCGAGGATATCCTGCGTGAGACTTCGGAATAGAACCCCCCAAGTCGGAACTGTGCAGAAATGATCATGAAGCCGAAGAGAAGCAGTATCGTCGGAACATCGATACCTGACGCTCCGCCTTCCAGGCGTGCATGCCCGGAAGCAAGAAGCGCGATCGCCCCGAGAAGGACTATCCCTGTCCTGTCGAGTGCCAGGCGGGGGAAACGGCCGAAAATCATCCCCAAATACACGATAGTGAATACCGCGAATACGAAAGAATTGCCGTTCACCTGCTCCATCACCTTTCTGAAATGCTATAGGACCGAGGACCGCTGAAAAGGCATTATACTCTTTTTCACCGAAAGCCGGATACTGACATTTCCTTTTTTCCGGCAGAAAATTGAATATAAAAGTCTGGAATTTGCTCCCTTGACAGCATTCATAAAACCATATATTATGCAACGAAATATTCAGACAGGCATTTCGCCGGAAAGGAGGATCCCAGATGATACGTTCCCGGATTTTCAGTCTTGTTCTTGTCCTCGTACTTATCATTATCAGCGGTCCCCCTTCCGGTGGGTTCGGCACATAAGCCGTTGCCTCAAACACCGGAACCGGGGACCGCTTAAAAGGGGTCCCCGGTTTTTTTGTTGCCGGCAGCCGGTCCGTATTTATATTGCCTATTTTTGAAAGGAGCTGGAAACAATGGAGAAGAGATTTGCACACAGAGTGGACACAGAGGGAAGCAGCCAGTATTACAGGAGAGACGACAGGCATCTCGACGGGTTGTTCTCACTGAGTTGGAGAGGGCCTTTTGAAGGGTTCTGTGCTGAAAGGAAAGTTGAAGCACCCGAACCCGCAACGTTTTCTCCTTCCGAAATGAGGTGGAGGGGCCCCTTCGAGGGAATGCGTTAATGCACTGGAAACGAGGGAAAACAGGGGATCCTGTTTTCCCTCGTTATTCGTTCAGTCTGTCGGGATGGCGGAAGCAGTACGTGAGGTGATCGTTGACCATGCCGACAGCCTGCATATGGGCATAACAAATTGTCGGGCCGAAGAAGACAAATCCTTCTTTTTTCATGGCCCTGCTGATTTTCTCAGATAACGGCGTAGCGGAAGGAACTTCTTCAGGCGATTTCCACCTATTTATTATCGGCTGCCCGTCAACGAAATCCCAGAGAAAATCACTCAGCGAGCCTTTCCGTTCCGTGAGATGGAGGTATGCCCGCGCATTTGCGGCTGCTCCCTCGATTTTCTTTCTGTTCCTTATTATCCCGGGATCCCCCAGGAGTTCCCCGATCTCCTTTTCGCCAAACTTCGCTATCGACTCGGGGTCAAAACCGCGGAAGGCCTTTCTGTACGACTCGCGCCGACGGAGTATGGATATCCATGAAAGCCCCGCCTGAGCCCCTTCAAGGATCAGGAATTCAAACAGTTTTCTGTCATCGTATTCGGGAACGCCCCATTCTTTGTCATGATACTCTGTGTACAGGGGGTCGTTCCCGGGCCACTCACATCGCCGGACAATGCGCTTCACGATCTAGTGATGGTGATGGGCGTGATGTTCCACCAGTTCATCGTGGCTTTCCTCTTCCCACACGGGAAGGTCTTTGTTTCTCCTGTAATTGTTTATGGCTGCGTGGATCGCCTCTTCAGCCAGCACTGAACAGTGCATCTTCACAGGGGGGAGCCCGTCAAGGGCATCGGCAACTGCCCTGTTTGTCAGTTCCCAGGCCTCTTCAACCGTTTTTCCCTTCACCAGTTCGGTTGCCATGCTTGAAGATGCGATCGCCGAGGCACACCCGAATGTCTTGAATTTTATGTCCGTGATCACGTCGTTCTCCACGCGGAGGTAAATTTTCATTATATCCCCGCACTTGGGGTTGCCTGCCTGGCCTACTCCGTCTGGATTTTCGATCTCTCCCACGTTCCGGGGATTCTGAAAATGGTCCAGTACCTTTTCGCTGTACATGGAATCACCTTCCTCCTTCTATTTTCTTCATGTAGTCCTCCCAGAGAGGAGACATCTCCCGGCGGTGCTTCACTATCCCCGGGAGGGTCGAGAGGACGTACTGTATATCTTCTTCAGTTATTTCCTCGCCAAGTGTAAGCCGGAGAGACCCATGGGCCAGTTCATGGGAAAGCCCGATCGCCATCAGTACGTGGGAAGGGTCAAGGGATCCTGAAGAACACGCGCTGCCGGTGGAACCGTAAATCCCAGCGCTGTCAAGATCCAGCAGAAGGGTTTCTCCTTCGATGCCGATAAAGCTGAAATTCGCGTTGTTGGGAAGACGTTCACTCGAAGGCGCTCCGTTCAGCTTCGCGTGGGGTATGGACTCCATAACCCCTTCAATAAGCATGTCCCGCAGTTTTCCTATACGGGGCGAGGATTCCGACATCCTGCCCGAAGTCAACTCTATGGCGGCACCCAGTCCGACTATTCCGGGGACATTTTCAGTTGTCGCGCGGCGGCCTTTTTCCTGCCCGCCTCCGTGCATGAAATTTTCTATCCTTGTTCCCTTCCGTATGTAGAGTGCACCCACGCCCTTCGGGCCGTAAAATTTATGGGCTGAAAGGGAAAGCATGTCAATATTCATCGCCTTCACATCAATGGGTACATGGGCGACAGCCTGGACCGCGTCTGTGTGGAACAGGATCCCCTTTTCCCTGCAGAAGGCACCTATCTCTGCCACGGGCTGAATGGTCCCGATCTCGTTGTTTGCAAACATTACCGATACGAGTATCGTCTTTTCGGTGACCGCCTTCCTGATATCGTCAAGGTTTACCCGTCCTTCAGCATCCACGTCGAGAAATGTGACGTCGAATCCATTTTCCTGCAGAAACTGCGCTGTGTGGAGCACGGCATGATGTTCGATCTTCGTCGTTATGATATGGTTCCCTTTTGAACGGCCGCGCCATGCCGCACCCTTCAAAGCCCAGTTGTCCGCCTCGGTGCCGCCGCTTGTAAAGAAGATCTCATCCGCGGAAGCCCCGATGACATCAGCAACCTGCTGCCTTGCTTTCGCTATCGCTTTCCTGTTCCTCTCGGAAAAGGAATAAATCGAGGAAGGATTTCCGAATGACTCGGTAAAGAACGGGGTCATTGCAGTCACCACTTCCGGTGCTGTAAACGTCGTTGCGGCGTAATCAAGATAAACCTGCATGGACATTCAGTGCTGCTCCTTTCTTCGGCTTCAGCCGTTCGCTGTTCGGGGTGACTCTTTTGCCCCGTTTCCGCTCTTATTCACAAGATCCCACAGGGTCGTGTCCTCCAGGATGTCATCAATGCTCTCCTTCAGCCTGCTCCAGAGATCGTGGGTCGCGCACGAACCCTTGTTTCTGCACCCTCCCCCGCTCAGGCAGTCAGCAAACGTTATATCCCCTTCAAGGGCATCTACAACCGTTGCTACGGTCACTTCCCTCGGATGCTTCTGGAGCATGTAGCCCCCCTGTGCACCCCGCACGCTTGCAATTATGTTCTTTCTCCTCAAGCGGATAAAGAGCTGCTCAAGGTATTTTTCCGATACATGCTGTTCTTTTGCTATTTCACCTACAGGTACGGCTCTTTCGCCGTCATAGCGCTCCGCCATGTAAAGAAGTGCTCTGAGCCCATACCTGGTTTTGGTAGAGAGCTTCATTTCATCACGTCCCTTGCGTGAAACTGAAGAGAAGATACTATATCCTACCATTTTTGTCAACTTTATAATTCCACTTTTTTCTCCAGGGATAAAAAGACGTCACAGCGCTGGATCCTCTTGATAAGAGGATCCCGACCAGGTTGAAAAAAAAGAGCCCGAGAGATACCATTATTTGTGGGGAATCAGCAGTTTATTCGTAAAATTTTTTAAGACAGGAGTGTTTACTATGTTCAGAAAACGCACCCTAGCCTGTGTTCTGTTTCTCCTTGCCCTTTTCACTTCCGGAACGGCATGGGGAAAACCCAGGATCGCGATCCTCGAATTCGAAGACAAGAGCGGTGCAGGTGCACCCGGGGAAGCCGTGGCCGACATGCTCACAACGGAACTCTTCAATACCGGTGATTTTACTATCCTCGAGCGGCAGCGTATGGACGCCGTCCTTTCGGAACAGGGTCTCGCTTCCGACGGGTACGTGGACGGAGCCACCGGTGCCAGAATGGGAAAACTCCTCGGAGTGGACTTTCTAATTACGGGAGCAATTACCCAGTTCAAGACCGAGACGGCGGGAGGAGTGGTTCCTCTCCCGCTCGGCAGCTTCGGAGGAGTTGCCGTAGGCACCCATACGGCTTATGTCACCCTTGACGTTCGGGCTATCAACAGCACTACTGGAGAAATTTTGCTCGCTGCCCGCGAACAGGGAGCCGCAAATGCGACTGTTGGCGGATTGGCAGCCTACGGTGCGGCTTTCGGCGGAGGCAAGACAGGTGGAGTGCTTGCCTCCGCTGTACACAAAGTAGTCACGAAAATAGTCCCCCGCATCGCAGCACTGAAGGACACAGCCGCCGAGGCGCTGTCAGACGCTGTCTTCAACGTTATCGAGGGAGGCAACGTGATGGTAGCAGTGGACGGGGGATCAGCCGCAGGAGTCAGGACAGGGCAGTACCTCGCAGCCTTCAGGGAGGGAAAAGTCCTCAAGGATATGCAGGGAAATGTCCTCGATGCCGAAAAGATCTACACCGCGGTCCTCGTCGTAAGGGAAGTAAAACCGAAGTATTCGAAATGCGAGATCATACGGGCTCAGAAGCCTCTCTCCAGGGGTGAAAAAGTCGAGTTCCTCAGGGGCAGCCCCGAAGACCTTCCCATAGGGAAATAAGCCTGGAGAAGACTGAAAACGCCCGCCGGAAAAACTCCGGCGGGCGTTTTTGTTGCCGTTATGTGAGTGCCCTGGTTGTTTTTCCCCCTCCACGGCCTCCGCCAAGGTATGCAGCTTTTATGTCGGCATTAGCGAGCAGTTCCTCAGAAGATCCTTCCTGGACCATGAGCCCTGTCTGCAGTACATACCCCCTGTTGGAGAGGAGAAGGGCCTGCCTGGCATTCTGCTCCACGAGCAGAATAGTGACCCCCTCGCTGTTGATCCGCCGCAGTTCCTTGAAGATATCTTTTATAATTATGGGGGCAAGACCAAGGGACGGTTCGTCAAGGAGCAGGACCCTGGGCCGTGACATAAGTGCCCTTCCTATGGCCAGCATCTGCTGCTCGCCGCCCGAAAGGGTTCCTGCATACTGGCCGGTTCGTTCCCTGAGGCGCGGGAAGAGAGAGAACACCCATTCAAGATCATCTTCAACCCGTGGATCCTTTCCCCTGGGGAAAGCTCCCATCCGCAGGTTCTCCAGGACGGTGAGAGGAGCAAATACCTTCCGCCCCTCCGGGCTGAGGGAAACACCCTGCTGGACCACCCGGTAGCTTCGTGCGTCGAGCACTGCTCCGTCCATGCGTATTTCGCCCTTTTCGCGTCGCACCATTCCCATAATGGCGCTCATGAGCGTCGATTTCCCTGCGCCGTTCGAGCCGATAACGCTTACGATCTCTCCTTCGAACACTTTCAGGGACACTCCCGAAAGGGCCCGTATCGCGCCATAGCTCACGTGAAGATCATTCACCTCGAGGAGGACTTTCTTTTCGCTTCCGGTTTCTTTCATTCCACTTCCTCCTCTCCGAGATAGGCCTTGAGGACTTCAGGGTGATTCTGGATCTCCTCTGGTGTCCCTTCGGCAATTTTCGCACCGAAGTTCATGCAGATGATGTGCGGGCAAATCTCCATGACGAGATCCATGTGGTGTTCGATAACCAGGACGGTGAGGCTGAAATCACGGTGTATTTCACTTATAAGGACGTTCAGCGAAGCCACTTCCTCGGCATTCATTCCCGCAGCAGGTTCGTCAAGGAGGAGCAGCTCAGGGTCAAGGGCGAGAGCCCTCGCTATCTCAAGTCTTCTCTGGAATCCATAGGGAAGGGTCCCGGCCGCCTGTTCCGCCCTTTCCGCCAGTCCAACCCGTTCAAGCAGAGCCATACTTTTATCCCGGATTTTCTTTTCACCGCTTCTCCACCTTCCAAGATGGGTCACGCCCTCGGCAAATGAGTATGGCACATGATGCTGTGCCGCTGTCATGACGTTCTCAAGAACGGTAGAGCGCTGGAAAAGCCGCAGGTTCTGGAATGTGCGGGCGATACCTCTTCCTGTTACCTGATATGGCTTGAGACGTGCCAGGTCTTCTCCCTTGAAAAAGATCTGTCCCTCGTCAAGGCCATAGACCCCGGTGACCAGGTTGAAAATAGTGGTCTTGCCCGCTCCGTTGGGACCCATCAGGCCGGCCAGTTCTCCCCTGTCGATGGAAAAAGTCATTTTGCTGACGGCCTGAACTCCGCCGAAATTCTTGGTTACACCTGAAAGTTCAAAGAAAGCGCTCATCGTGCCCGCCTCCGGAAAGGAGCCTTCACCCATGAAAGGAATTCACGGTTTCCCATGATCCCTTCCGGACGAAGCACCATTATGACAACGAGAACAGCTCCGTATATCAGCATCCGGTACTGGGAGATCGGACGGAAAAGTTCCGTTACGAGGGTTATCACCGCCGTACCGAGAAGAGAACCGCTCATGGAGCCGAGTCCTCCGAAGACAACCACCGCCGTGAGCTCCGTTGACTTGAGCATATCGAACATGATGGGCTGGATGAAGGAAAGAAACCCTCCCAGCAGGGCACCGGCAACTCCGCAGTAAAAGGCGGATATCATGAGGCTGAGCACCCGGATGCGTGCCGTGTGGAAACCCAGGAGGGACGATGCGATGTAATCATCCCTGCATGCCTTGCACGCCCTTCCGAAGCGACTGTTGATCAGGTTAAACATAAATATGGCAAGCACCACGAAAAAAGCTGCCGCCACGGGAAGCGTTGTATAAGGATCGATCCCCGGGTATCCCCTGGCCCCCCTCGTTACTGACTGCCAGTTCTCCAGGATGAGACGGATAGCTTCACCGAGGCCGATGGAGGCGATAGCGTAATAGTCGCCCATGAGCTTCAGGGTGGGAACACCAATAAAAAAAGCGACGGCTACAGCCATGATCCCTCCGCACAGGATGGCAGGGAACCAGTGAACGCCGTGCTGAACAGTCAGAATTGCCGTTGTGTACGCCCCAAGGGCCATATACGCCGCATGGCCCAGCGAGAATATGCCTGTAAAGCCGGTAAGAAGCGACACACCCATGGCGGCGATGGCATTAATGCACAGGAGAATGATTATACCTTCAGTATAGCCCGACATAAGGCATCACCTACACTTTCTCGCTGACGCTCCTGCCGAAAAGCCCGGTAGGCTTGACAAGGAGAGTAATAACCAGCATGGAGAAGACGACCAGGTCGCGCATCTGGCTGGAAATAAAACCGGCGGTCAGCATTTCTGCGAGCCCAAGTATAAGGCTCCCTACAACAGCGCCCGGAAGGGAACCAAGTCCGCCTATGACCGCAGCTACGAATGCCTTGATCGTGATCGTTCCCAGCTGTGGATACAACGTGTAGCGGACGGAAAGAAATATCCCGCCGACCGCGGCCAGTGCCCCGGCGACAAAGAATACAATGGAAATCAGCAGGTTGACGTTGACCCCCATAAGGCCTGCAGTTCGAAGGTCGTAGGCAGCCGCCCGGATGGCCAGGCCCCAGCGCGTCTTCGAAAGGAAAAGCTGAAGAGCTCCCAGGAAAACAACAGCCGACACCAGGGACAGGAGGTCGAAGGCGCTTGTAGTCGCCAGCCCCATCAAATTTACAGGAGTAGTCGGTATCACGGGCGGAAGGGCACGGAACCTGCCTCCGGCCACGATGACGAAAATGTTCTCGATGACGATGCTCATGCCCAAAGAGGCAATTAGCAGGTACAGCGTTACATTGGTCCGTTCACGGATGGGCCTGTAGGCAAGCCGTTCAGTGAGAACCGCCGCAAACCCTGCACCTGCCAGGGCAATGGCTCCGGAAAACCAGATCCCCGTGCCGAAGGTACGGAGTGTTCCATAACAAATATAACCACCAATAACAAGAAAGCCGCCATGTGCAAAATTGGAAAAAAGAAGAATGGAGTACACAAGTGAATACCCTACCGCGATAAGTGCATAAACCGACCCCAGGGAGAGGCCGTTGATCACCTGCTGAATCAGCGTCGCCAAAGGCAGATCACCCCTTTCATGTTTGATGAGGGCGAACGGGGTCTGTCCGCCCTCATCAAGCAGTACTATATCATAATTGTTTTTCTGGATATACTGAACTTTTAACGATACTATCAGTTTATTTTATTATTTGCCGAGCTCTAGGGCTTGATCTTCGTGAAGAACTGCCCCTTGCCGTCCTTGGCGATGAGCACTACGCCGTCTTTGTCAACAGGGTTGTGCGTTGCCGGGTCCATGGTGATCGTCGCATGGTGAAGCTTCAGATCCTTCGTCGCCTCAAGGGC
>JAAYJB010000414.1 GCA_012523155.1 Synergistaceae bacterium
ACTCCGTCCTTCAGGAGACGGTTCCGGAAATAGAACTCGGGCTTGTCCCCGGCATTTCTGCCCATTCACTGGCATCTTCCCGGGCGGGGCGGTTCCTTGCCCTCGGGGACGAGAACCTTTCCGTGATCCCGGGAACAGCGCCGGAGGCCAAAATCCGCTCAATGCTCGCCGCATCTGACGCTGCCGTTATTTATAAACCATCGGCTCTCGGCAGCTCCCTTTTGAGGGTAGTACAGGAAACCGGGCCATGGAGTACCATTATCAGGGTGGACCGTGCCGGAATGGACGATGAACGGATAACCGAAGGCGTCTCGGCGCTGTCTGCGTCGGATGAGTACCTGAGTGTTGTGGAACTGCTCAGGTACAGATGAGAGAGACGGGAGATCGGAGCGGTGAACGGCCTAGACTGGACGGGCATGCTGAAAGGGATGGGGTATCTTGTTCTCTCAGTGGCGGGAGGACTCGGCCTCGGCAGGGCCATTATATATTTCTCGCTTCCTGAACGGATCCTGGCCTCTATGCTTCCGCACCTCAAAAAATGGAGGATACCTGCCCAGGCCCTTTTCGCTCTCGGGGTGAGCATCGGGTCATCACGGGCTGGATCCGCTCTTATAGCCGAAGCGTATAGAAATGATCTTCTCTCGGAGAAGGAGGCCATTTTCGGCACCCTCCTCCAGTCCTTTCCCGGGTATCTGAAGAGATGGGCCGTTTCCTTCCCGGTGGCTGCGGCTCTGGCAGGCAGTGCGGGGATCATCTATTCCCTTGTGGTCCTGGCCAGGAGTTTCTGCCGTTTCGTCTTCTTTCTCTGTATGCTCCGGGGAAAGGAACTGCCGGGACAGGTTTCCCCGGAACTGGCTGACAGGCAGAATAGTGGGACGGGCTCTTTCTCTTTTTTCGGATCCCTTGCGAGGACGCTGCCGCCTTCCCTGGGATTTTTTGCGCTTGCCTACCTGGCCACGCCGGTCCTTCAGGGATTCATAGAGGAGAGAGGGGCACATCTTCCGCTTTTGTCGGCTGCCGGATGGTCTGTTGCCGCTGCATCGTTTGCCCACGTGAACGCCGCACTCGGCGCAGCGGGTGGTGCCCTGGCGTCAGGAAGTCTGACCACTGCACAGGCGGTACTGGCACTTCTCGCAGGGAACATGCTGGCGGTGCTCTCCAGGGTGCTTCGGCAGGATATTGCTTTCTGGATAGGTATTTTCCCGGGGAAAATGGTCCGTTCCCTTTTCGCGTGGAACCTTGCAACACTTCTGGCGGTGATGTCAATTTCGGTCACTGCGGCTGCAGTTCCTGTTCTTTGGGGATGGTAATTCAGAAAGGGAGGAAATAAAAATGGCGACAAGTTCAGAGTGGTTCGCCCGAGCCCGGGAGTCCCTCGTGGGAGGGGTGAACAGCCCGGTCCGGTGTTGGAGGGGCGTTGGGGGAGATCCCCTTTTCTTCCACAGGGGGGAAGGACCCTATCTCTACAGCGTTGAAGGAAAACGGTATACGGATTATGTATGCAGTTGGGGGCCCCTGGTACTTGGCCATGCACACCCGGAGACAGTGGATGCCGTGTGCAGGGCAGCGGCTGCATCTACGTCATTCGGCGCTTCATGCCCCGCGGAGGTGGAGCTCGCTGAAGAAGTGAAAAAAGTGTTTCCCTCCATGGACCTGCTCAGGTTCGTTTCATCGGGGACGGAGGCTGTAATGACCGCTATACGGGCTGCCCGCGGTTTTACGGGCAGGGAGCTGATCCTGAAATTCGAGGGCTGCTATCACGGACACTCCGACGGCATGCTCGTCAACGCAGGCAGCGGAGCTCTCACCCTCGGACAGCCTGACAGCGGCGGAGTGCCTGTCCCGGTGGCTTCCACCACTGTGGCGGTTCCCTTCAACGATACGCAGAAAGTTCAGCAGGCCTTCTCCATGTTCAGCGGCAGGATCGCGGCCGTGATCGTTGAGCCCTGGGCGGGAAACATGGGGCTTGTTCCTCCCGGGGAAGGGTTTCTCTCTTTTCTCCGGGAGTTTACGGAGAAGAACAGCGCCCTGCTGATCTTTGACGAGGTGATCACCGGGTTCAGGGTCCCCGAGGGCGGCGCGCAGCAGAGAACGGGCATCGTGCCTGACCTCACGTGTCTTGGAAAAATAATAGGCGGAGGGCTCCCGGTGGGAGCTGTCGGGGGAAAGCGGAAAATCATGGAGGTCCTTGCTCCCCTTGGTCCCGTGTACCAGGCGGGGACCCTCTCGGGAAATCCCCTCGCCATGGCGTCAGGTCTCGCGACATTGAAGGTACTCCGGCGGGAAGGTATCTATGCGCTCCTCGAGGAACGGGCTCTGCAGCTTTCACATGGGCTGGAGGAGGCGGCGGAAAAAGCCGGCATCCCCTTCTCGGTCTCCCGGTTCGGGTCGGTGCTCGGTTTCTTCTTCTCCGAAAGACTTCCGACGAACCTTTCGGAAGTGAAGAATACAGACGGGGGTAAGTATCCTCCTTTCTTCCACGGCATGGCCGACAGGGGGCAGTATTTTGCGCCTTCGCCCTTCGAGGCGGCCTTCGTCTCCCTTGCCCACTCCCGGGAGGTCGTAGAGGAGACCATAAAGGCCGCCGGGGAAGTGTTTACCTCCCTGTGATCAAACGCGCCATTTCTACCGC
>JAAYJB010000415.1 GCA_012523155.1 Synergistaceae bacterium
AATCCCTCCAGGCCGAATGATGCGCAGTCCCTGACGAGTATCCGGTGCTCCCAGAGAAAAGCCTTCAGTGCATCCGTGCTGTCCACCGCAAAGAGAAGAAAATTGCCCGAGGACGGCACGGGAGCGAAGCCTGCCTGCCTCAGCCCTTCCAAAAGACGGGCCGCAAGATCCCGAAGAAGGGCCCACTGGGTCTCGTAGTACGGGCTGTTCGCCACGGCGGCCAGTCCCGCCGCCTGGGCGCAGGCATTGACACTCCATGGAGGCTGAAGGCTCCTCATTGCCCCCAGGAGTCGCGGATCTCCCAGAACATACCCGAGGCGAAGACCCGTCAGACCGTAATCCTTGGTCATGGACCGCATCACCAACATATTCTCCGACAGGAGGGGCAGCACTGAGGACCCCGGAGGAGCAAAGTTGATGTATGCTTCGTCCACGACGAGCAGTGTATCCGTTTTCCCGCATATCCCGAGCAGGTCCGCGATCTGCCCCTTTCCGGGAAGAACCCCCGTGGGGTTGTTGGGTGAACAGACCCAGACCAGGGAGGGCCGGCAGCGCTCCACCGCCTCAACCAGGCCTTCCAGGGGAAATGCAAAATCGTTCTCCTTAACGGCCCGCACGCTCACCACGTCGGCTCCCGCCAGGCGGCAGGACGCCGCGTATTCCCCGAATGCGGGGTCGGTCACAAGGACGCGTTTTCCCCTGTCGGAGAATGCGAAGGCCGCCAGGGAAATAGCCTGGGCCAAGCCATTGACCGCGAGGACCCGGTCCGGCGAAATACTGTTTTCCCCGGCAAGAGCGGCACACAACTCCCCGGAAGATGGATCGGGGTACCGCCCCACGGCAGCCTTTCCCACCGCTTCCAGCACCTCTCCGCAGGGGGGGAAGGGATTCGTTGAGACGCTGAAGTCGAGGATCTCTCCGGGGTCCACCCCCTCCTCCCTCAGCCGTCCGTATTCCAGCCCCCCGTGGGGGGGCTGCGAATAGGCCCCGAGTTCAGGCCTAAAGGAACATCCCATGAAGACCTCCGAGGATCACCGCCACGATGAGGATAAGCCCGGCGGCAATGCGCACGATCTTCAGGCATCTCCGGAGCACTTCCGCCGTTATGGGTTCGTTCCCTCCGGAAAGAATGTAGGTGTCCCGCTTCTCGAGGGTCACCCCAAGCATCCCCGCCATGACGGACATGGTCCAGCCGGCGTTCGGGCTCGGGGTATTCTTCCTCTGGGTCCTCAGTGCCTCGGCCCCCGCCATGATGTTTTCCCCTGCCATGGCTCCTGCCGCGAGCAGCAGGAAGGCCGTCATCCGGGCAGGTATCCAGTTCAGGATATCGTCAAGGCGGGCTGCCGCCTTTCCTCCCCATTCCATGTCTCCCGCGCGGTACCCGATCATGGAATCGCAGGTGTTGCAGAACCTGTAGAAAAAGGCACCGGGAAGACCGAACAAACCGAAGAAAAAGAGGGGAGACGCCAGGCTGTCCGTCAGGTTCTCAGCCATTGACTCCACTGCCGCTCCCGTGACTTCCTCATCGGAAAGATCCGACGTGTCCCTGCTCACAAGGTTCCACGAGAGGCTCTTCCGCGCCTGGGGAAGGTTCCCCTTCTTCAGAGCGGCAAGCACATCCTCCCCGGCCCGCAGCAGCCCCGACAGAGAGAACGCCGTCTTCAGCAGCGGGATCGCCGGAATGACCATGACCACGTCGGGGAACATGCCGAGCAGCCTCAGGGGCCACGAAAAAAGCAGGGCACCGGAGACGACCAGTGCACCCCCGAAATAGAGAAGATGACGTTCCCTCCCCGACGGGCGCTTCGCCCAGAAGGCCTTGATGTATTTCCCCATGTAGACCACCGGGTGATATTTCGACGGCGGTTCTCCGTAAAGGAAATCCACTATAACCGCACATAAAAGAATAAAAACAAGGGTCATTATCCGTCATTCCTTTCTTCTACTCGAGGGCCGCCGCACACCACCGACTGAAGGCGGCCTTCCCATCCCGGGGAAAGCACTTCGCCGGCCTGCCGCACGATCTCCTCTTCAACCGTCATTCCTCCACCGGGGAGCAGTACCCCGTACAGCGTTCCGCTGTGTGCTATGCATACGCCATATCCGTCCAGCCGGGCGCACAGCCTGAAACACTCGTCAAGGTGAGGCTTTTCCATTATCCCCGTCCACGCTC
>JAAYJB010000416.1 GCA_012523155.1 Synergistaceae bacterium
CAGTAGGCATACATGGCTTTACCTCCTAGAGATTTTCCATGGGTACGGCCATAACAGCCCCCGTAGGGCACCTTTTGACGCATGCGGGGGATCCGCCGCACAAATCGCATACGAGGGGCATGCCGGAGGACTCCATCCGAATGGCGCCGAATGGGCATGCCTTTGCGCAGGCTCCGCACGACACGCACTTTTCTTGGTCGAGTGCCAGGCCCCCGGTTTCAGGGCTTCTGGTCAGCGCCCCGACGGGACACGCCCGGACGCAGGGCGCTGTACCGCACTGGTGGCAGACGGTTGGTGTGTCGGTGCATGTTTCCTCGTCGGAGTGGATCCTGATCCGGGACAGGTCCGGTGAATACGTGCCTCCGTGGGCTGCGCTGCAGGCCAGTTCGCATGCCCTGCACTTGGTGCATTTTGACGGGTCGGTCACAAGGCGTACCCGGGGTGTTGCTTCTTCGGCAGCGGCATGGGAAGGCCCTTTTTCAGCCCCTTCGCCGATGCGCTCCACCCGGTAGACCACTCCACCCTTCGGATCGGGGCAGACCAGCCGTGTGGTCCTCGGGATCCAGTCGTTGGGGTCGTTCGTGGCGCGCTGTTTTGCCGGAAGGAAAGGCATGAGGCTCTGCAGCGCCCATATGCAGATATGACCGCCTTCAGGAAGTACCAGGGCGCTTCCCCGCACCTCGAAGTAGTCTCCCGGCTTCATGGGGAGATCACAAAACCCCGCGACGCTTTCCACCGTTACCCGCAGATCATACATGGCCGACTGTCCTCTTTTCTCCAAAAATTCCGCCGTTCATGCCGTTTTTCCCGAGGGGGCAAGTGCCGGCGAGGTGCCCGCAAATTCCCTGCTGTCCCTGCCCCATCCTGTCAGGATGGAGAAGAGCATGACCCCAAGGAGGGCCCATCCGTGGAACATGTAGGGGATAGTGGAAATAAGGCTGAAATTGACCGCGGCTCCCGAACTTCCGGCGAACAGGTATGCAAGCAGGGGGCCGAAGCCGTAGGGGATGAGGCACATTGCGCCGGCTGATACGGCATCAAGTATATTGGCGCTTCTTTCCGGGGAGATGCCGTTCTTTTGAACCAGCACCTTTTTAGCCAGGGGACCTGCCATTATGATGACGATGGTGCTTGCGACGGTCAGAAGGTTCATGATGAGAAGGACCACGGTTATCATCATTTCACTGCTTCGGGGTGTTTTTGTGAATCGTTCGGTCCTCTCTGTGACCATTTCAAGGAAGCCGCCCCGTTCGAGCAGTCCGACGAGACCCATGAGCAGGAATGCGAATACGGCGATATCTATCAGGCCGTTGATCCCGTCGGGAATGAGCCCGCCGACAGTGAACTGATCCATGTTGATGATGAGAAGTGAACGGGGGTCCAGGAGACCTGCCGCTATTCCCAGGAGAATGCCTAGAGCTCCGCTGAACATGAGCGCGACTATCAGGTTCACTCCTTTGAACATCAGCGTTATGAGCAGTGCCGGGACAAGAAGCATGATCAGTCCGCGAGGGGAAAGTTCTCCGGCGAAGGATGCACTGTCCGAAGTGACCTCTCCTCCTCCGCCGAACACCACAAACAGCACGCAGGAGATGGCGGCGGCGAGAAGGGCGTATTTCAGGCGGGTCCTTACGACCTTCGGCACGTCCGTTCCCTGGGTGTAGGCCGATGCTATGGTCGTATCCGAAACGGGTGCGATGTTATCGCCGAAATAGGCAGCGCATACGATAGAGGCCACCATGACCGGAGGATTGGCTCCGAGGGCCACACCAACCGGGTAGAGGATGGGGCCGAGGGCGATGACCGTGCCTATGGCCGTTCCGGTGGCAGTTGAAAGAAGGCATCCGATCACGAAGGTCACGAGGGGGAAGAAGGCGCCTTTCAGCCCTACGGACAGGCTCAGCCAGATAAGCCCCTGGATCAGGCCTGTGGCTTTCATGAGCTGTGCGATGATGCCGGCAAGAAACCATGCCATGAGCATTATTGCCACCATTTCCGACGACATTCCGCTGATGATAGCCCTGGCGCAGTCCGCAGGCTTCCTGGCAAGCAGAAGCGCCGCCAGGATCGCAAACAGCGTGGGTACCCAGAAAGCCATGGGGAGGGCTTTGCCGCTCAGGGCAAGCCACATAATTCCGATAAACAGCACTGCGAACGGCAGCGTCAGTCCGAATAAACCACCCCTGAATTCGACTCTCTCTTTGTTTTCACTCATCATGGCGTACACTTCCTTTCGTTTTTTTAACGTATTTCCGAAAAAAACCATATTATGGACATTAAACCGCTGTTTTTTTCCTTGACTGCCGTCCCTCTTTTTCTGCTCATCATCCTCCCTATCTGCAGAGACGTGGTTCGAAAAAATCATCCTGAATCCAATAAAAAAACGGAGAGGGGCCTTTTTGGCCCCTCCCCGTCTGCTTACAATTTATCGGGTAGTTTCAAAAAATAAAGGGGCACTGAAGAGAATCCATATTGGATTCGCCTCCAAGGCCCCTGCGGATTTATTTCGCTGGATCAGGCTCTTGGCGGCAGACGATGAAAGCCTGCCACCACCAGTTGCGTAGAGTTGTGTTTTTATTCACCGGACGTGCCTCCGTTAAAAAGTTAAGGGGATTCTA
>JAAYJB010000417.1 GCA_012523155.1 Synergistaceae bacterium
ATTGCGTCGCTTCGGGAGGTGCATGCACGGTAGCAGACTGTATACGCCTCCAAAAAAACTTCGACGATATCATCTTTTGGAGGGTGAAAAGTGAATACGATAGATATGGAAAATATCGGTCTCGGGCGGGAACTTCTTGCCGGGGCCAGTGCGGTATACCCCGAACTTTTCGTCGGGCGGATCGTTTCCCAGTCACGGGATCTTTACACCGCAGCCGCTGAAAAGGGAGAGTTGACGGCTGAGGTCTCGGGAAAGTTCCGCTTTGAAGCCGGGGCTCTGTCCGATTTTCCGGCGGTGGGTGATTTCGTGCTGCTCGACCGGAACGAGGACTCGAGCGGCAACGGGATAATCCATTCCGTGCTGCCGAGGAAAAGCGCCTTCATCCGGAGGGCGGCGGGGACGTCCAACGACGAGCAGGTTGTGGCCGCAAACATCGATACCGTGTTTCTCTGCATGTCACTGAACAACGATTTTAACCTGCGGAGAATGGAGCGGTATCTGGGAGTGGCCTGGAACAGCGGGGCCGTCCCGGTGATCGTGCTGACGAAGGCCGATCTCTGCGCTGACCTTGCGCGGAGGCTTTCCGAAATTGGAACGGTGGCCTGCGGAACGGAAGTGCTGGTGACATCAAGCCTGACGGAAAACGGCTGGACCTCCGTACGAAAATACCTGGGCAGGGGGAAAACAGTGGCCTTCATCGGCTCCTCCGGTGTAGGCAAGTCTACAATGATCAATCGGCTCCTGGGCTGGAACGCCCTGGCCACCAAAGGTCTGCGGAACGATGACAAGGGGCGGCATTCCACCACGAGGCGGGAACTTATCGCCCTTCCTGAGGGGGGCGTGGTGATCGACACTCCCGGAATGAGGGAGCTGGGTATCGAGAGCGCCGACTTTTCAAAGACTTTTGCAGACATCGACGAACTGGCGGGGCAGTGCAGGTATCACGACTGTACCCATACCCGCGAGCCCGGCTGTGCTGTGCAGGAGGCTATCGCCGGAGGAGAACTGTCTCCCGAACGCCTTGCGAATTACCTGAAGCTGAAAAAGGAAGCGAAATACGAGGGGCTGAATTCCCGGCAGATCGAGTCGGAGAAGATCTCCGCCATGTTTGCTGAAGTGGGCGGCATCAAGAATGCCCGGAAGTTCGCGAAGGAGAAAAACAGGAAGCGGTACGGCTATTAACACTGTGACCGGGTTGCCCGGTGCAAATCCAGTTTCTTAAACCGGGGAGCGTTCTCCCCGGTTTTTTTCTCCTGTCACAGTGCGTCTTCACCGAAGACGCAGACCCTGTTCCTGCCGCTGTTTTTCGCCCGGTACAATGCCCGGTCCGCGCGGCTGACCAGCACATCGATAGTCTCCTCTTCACCGGGGTACGATCCCGCCGACACTACACCGACACTGACCGTGACTGAGAGAGTGTTCTCCCCGAACGGCACAGTCATCGCTTCAATACCGGCACGAAGCTTTTCGGCAAAACCGGCAGCCTCTTCCATGGCGGCATCAGGAATGAGGACGAGGAACTCTTCCCCGCCGTAGCGTCCGAGCATTCCCTTTCCATCCAAAACCTGTGAAAAAGCTTCCACAAGTTCACAGAGCATCCTGTTTCCCGCTATGTGACCGTAGTTGTCGTTGATCTCTTTGAAATAATCGACATCGATCATGCATAATGAAAAAATTCTGCCTTTATTTTTGTACGCTGAAAGAAGCTTTTTTGCTTCAGCCAGAATTCCGCCCCTTGTGAATGCCCCTGTAAGGGAGTCATGATCCGCCATATACCGCAATTTATCGATCAGGCACATTTTCTCGGTGACGTCGAGGAAAATGTAGAGATACCCCCCTGTTTTTCTTTTTCCCTCCAGTTCTGTGAGGCGAAATTCGTAAATTCGCTTTTCATCTCCATGGCCGGTGTTTATATAAAAATTCCTTGCACCGGCAGAGACGCTGAATCTTGAATCGAGGAAATGTATGGGAAGTCCCTTGTTTTTTTCATGAAGCCACCCGAAGACCGTCTGCGCGGACTTGTTATAGTCGAGCAAAATCCCATCATGCGAAACAAGCATGAGGCCCTCTTTAATTTCCGAAAATATATCTTTATCGTATATCTCATTTATCTCCAGGATTTTATATTTAAAAATGCCGATTCCGCTGAACAAGGCCAGTACAAAATAGCCGACCGGCATCATATCGATCCAGAACGGCGTCACCCCAAGCAGGTAAAATCCGGACAATATACCCGAAAGCAGTACGCCGGAAAAAAGCAAAAAGAAAGGATTCGTCAGCTTGAAACGGCCCTTTACCCATCCCATGGAAAAGGAATACATGCAAAAACCGACCACAAAGTATGCATACGATACATGAAGATAATACAGTGGGCCTGTAGTCCTTCTGCTGAAAAGGTACTCCCCGTGCTGGTACACATCTATGCCCGAATAATAGAGACCGTGATATTCGTTTGTGCTCACCAGAAACAGAACCAGTGCAGGGATGAGAAACACGATCAAAATCATGACCAGGTTCATTTTTTTCCTGAAATAAACGATATAGGCAAAAATGAGCCAAAGTCCGGAGATAAAGGAGACCCCGAAGTATTTGAGTTTCTGGGAAAAGAGTACACCCTCCACGTTTTTGGAATTGAACTGGAACGCGGCGCCGAGGACATACACCGCACTTGCAAGGCATATCAGGGAAAACACTGAAGAAAGAGGTCCGTCAGAATTCCTGATGGAGATGAGAAACATAATAAGATAGACAATAACTACGCTGAAAAGAAAAAAGGAATAGAGCTCGAAAACGTCCATCTGTGCCCTCCACATGAATTACTTTCAACCAGGACCTTGAAACACCGATTTCCGAAAAGGCGCTTCTCTGTTTTCCCGCTGGAAAAGAAGCCGGCACCCTAAGGCTGACATTACATTCAGCGGCATCGCAGGTAAAACTCAATTGATGCAAAAAAAGACCCTCGAAATTCTACCACGCAGCACCGGAACAAAACAATGAAGAAGAGCGCAAAAGGACACCGGAGAAACCGATCCCATTATTTATGCCGGGTCCAGGTATGTCGTCCCGTACCAATAACCATTATGGTCACCAAAAAAAAGCGGCCCAGGGCTTTCAGAACACCCTGAGCCATCTGCGCTTTTTCCTGATATACGGTCATATACCGTCACTTTTCCTCCGGGTGCAGATACCCTCCAGCCTGCCGCGCCTTGTGATAGGACATGCCCTCCAAAAACATCTCCCTGGCGTAGTCCTCAACGGCCCCGGCAAACTCGTCCTCCGCCATCAGGCTTTTCAGTTCCTCTATCTCGTCCGCATTCAGATGGATCTCCATGGCCGCACCTCCCTTGATTTCAAGCTCGGGCATCACGGCGTCATCTTAGCAAGTCGGGAAATTATTGTAAAGCCTTACTAGGGACTTTATTCAAAACAGTACAACTATCTCAGGGAGAATAACACAAATTGCCTTTTCCGAAATTCCTGAAGACTGACAGTTCAGGCCGGGATCAGGGAAATCAAAAAACCGGGGAATTCCCCGGTTTTTCCTATTATCCTGAGTGCTGTTCAGCCAAGATAAATCTCCTTCAGCCTGTCCAGGAGGGCGTGGAATTCCTCGTGCCTGCCTTTCCCGATCCGTTCCTCCTCCAGCTTCTCAAACTCCCGGAACAGCTCTTCGTCCTTCACGGCATCGAGCCGCTGCGCCGCCATGACGAAAAGGACATTGTCCTCCTTCTGGATATGCTGCCTGAGAAGGGCCGTGTACTCCCGGGCGTTGTCGGCAAACAGGAAGTTTCCTTCTTCGTCCCCTGCCATCAGGGCAGCGACCCCCTTCTTCATTCCGGCAATGCACTCCCGCCCTTTGCGGTGTTCGCTGAGCATCACGCCGATGGGGCCGCCCTCGTTGGGAATGCCTGCGGCTTCAAGACTCGGAAAGAGGAATTCCTCCTCCTTTCCGTGGTGGCATTTGTCAGCGAAGACGGAAAGAAACTCCATCATACCTTCAAGATGGCCGAAATCAGCGGGCTCCCCCGTAACTATTCTTCGGGCAGCTTCGTCGAGGATATCCAGCATGACCTCGATGCCCCTGTGTTCACTGCTCAGTTCATCGGTCGACTTCATTCCCCTCTCTCCTTCCCAGTGCACGGTTTTTGATTTACCCAAAAAAGCCTTACGTTCCCGTTGTGGGAACGATTGAATAATCGCATTGTCCGTCATACAGATCTTTGTGCTTCCTGTACTCCGTCATATAGATAATATCTCCCGTCCCGATCGCCCTGTCAACCGCAAGGACTCCATCCAGGTGATCGATCTCGTGCTG
>JAAYJB010000418.1 GCA_012523155.1 Synergistaceae bacterium
AGGTCGGCATAACCGCTGAATCCTACCATCCTTGCAACCCTGACGAGCTGGGCTTTTGAAACTTCCAGCCTTTCAGCCACTTCCCCTATGGAAAGAAATGCTGCCTCCCTGGTGTTGGAAAGAAGGTATTCCACTACACGCCTGGCCTTGTTGGGCATAGTTTCCATCTTTTCCCGCAACAGGGCCTGAAGCTGCGTACTGTCCATAAAGACACCTCCGAAACCGAATGATATTTCGAAAACGGCACCGAAAATAAGTTTATTCCCACGCAGGGATTCCGTCAAATGACTTTCGGCTGCATTGTATCCCCGTTAGAAAAAAAGACGCGGTGTTTTGTTTCGGAAAGGGGAAGCCCGGTTATTTCTGAAAGCAGTCTGAATCCGTATTCACCGTGCCCCGTCAGCAGCGACACGGATCGTGAGGGGAGATTCCAGGGCCCCTCCGGATTTTTAGTCTTCAGGGAGAATGAGAGGGCGGCGGAGCGCGCCAGTTCACCCAATGCCGGATGATGTGGACCACCGATTACCGACCGGTTGAGGCTTTCGGATTCCTGAAGTCCAATTCTCTGGACCGAAAAACCGAGCCGGACCGCCTCGTTCAGAAGTTCTCCGGCCCATATTGCCGCGCCGTTGACGGAGAGAGGGGTATATTTTCCCTCCCTGCAGAGTTCCGCGAGGGGGGTTTTATCGAGCACCAGGCACGGATATATACGGAGAGTCACCGGGCGCCCTTTCCTTATTTCATCGATCCGGCGCAGATCCTGCAGTGAACTTTCCCGGGCCTGTCCCGGAAGGCCTATCATCATCTGCGCCCCTGCGTGAAAGCCTTCATCCAGTACTGTCCTGAGAGATGCAAGGGCTTCTTCGCCGGAATACCCACGGTTGCACACCTTGAGCACCCTGTCGTCCAACGATGAAATGCCAAGCTCGATCATTGATACCGGATATTGCCCTGTCTCTTTGAGTACGGTCCGCGAAATGCATTCAGGGTGTGTTGAAAATCTGACGGTACTTCCGGAAGGGGCTGCGAAGACTGTTTCCAGGTATTGTTTCTGCCTCCCGGGGGGGAAACAGGTAAAACTGCCTCCGAAAAAACAGATCTCGCACGGGGAATCCATTGCGGAAACTGCACGCAGAACGTCCTCAGGAGAGGGAATGCTGTATGTGCCTGTGATCTCTCCCTGGTGGCAGTAGATGCATCTCCTGGGGCAGCTTCCCATGGAAAGGAAAAAAGGAAGTCTTTTCATGGCAGGTAATTTATAATGATGACTCTTTCCAGCATATTTCCCACTCTTTCAGGGCAACAGCCCATGCAAAAAGGTCCGCCTGGTGTTCGAAACTGGAAAGCGGAGTCGCCGTACGTCTCCAGAACGATTCACCCTTTCGGTGTTCAAGAAGGTGGTACAGTTCGTGGAAAAGGGCAAAACGCTTCCATTGGTCCGGAAGCCGTCGGTTTAAAAAAATCCCGGCCCGCTGCCCTTTCACGATATGGAATCCCCACGTGCTTTCGGGAAGCATGGAGCAGGTGATCTCAATACGCTTTCCTGAAATCTCTTCAGCCCGAACAAGAATTTCGAATTCGTCGAGACCTGCCCAACTGTCCGCTTCCTTTTCTGCCCATTCGGGAATGTGCTCCGGAGGGGCAGGGAAAACAAAACCGCCCCTGTTTCCGGAGGAGCTGTCAGACGCTGCCATCAGCCTGGTCCTCTTCCTCCCAGCGGGAGATGGCCGCATCGATTAGGCTCTGTACGAACTTCAGCTCCCTGGGTTTCAGTTTTTTGCTCCTGTACCATACCTCGACTTCCGGGCTGACCTGAAGCACCTCTTCAAGCTGAAGCCTTCCCGAGGGAGACGAGGAAACGGTTTTCACAAGATCCTGGACTTCAACCTGGAGAGCTTCCGCAAGGCGGTGGAGGAGCTTCATTGAAGGCATCCTCCTGTTGCTTTCAAGGGCCTGGATATAAATCCGGCTGACACTGGTTTTATCCGCGAGTGCCTGCTGGGTAAGGCCAAGAGCCTTTCGCAGCGTGCGTATCCTCATTCCGAGGCTCATAGCGCAATTCCCCCCTGATATATGTTTTCTGTGTATATATTATCACATTAATGATTACAATAAGCCC
>JAAYJB010000419.1 GCA_012523155.1 Synergistaceae bacterium
AAAAAGCCCCTCCCCGGAAGAGGAGGGGCCGGATAATCCCCTGTCTACCCGATACCGAGCAGCCGGCCTCCCTGGTAGACGATCACTGCCCCCATGTAGCCGACGAGGGTGGTGTAGGCGACGAGGAACAATGTCCATTTCCAGCTCCCGGTCTCCCGTCTGAAGGCCGCCACAACCGCGACGCAGGGTACATAGAGGAGGGTCATGACAAGGAATGCATAGGCCGACAGGGGTGTGAAAAGACCGGGAAGCGCGGCGGCGAGTCCGGCCTCCCCGCCCCCGAGGAGTGCACCGAAAGTTCCCACGACCACCTCTTTCGCGAAGAACCCGAAGAAAAGGGCTACGGCGGCCTGCCAGAATCCGAAGCCTGCGGGAACGAAAAGAGGTGCGAGCATCTCGCCGATACGGCCGACAAGGCTCTCCCGGGAACCGTACTCTACGCCCCACGGGAAACTGGCAAGAGCCCAAACACCTATGACCGCGAGGAGGATAAACGTCCCGGCCTTTCGGAGAAACTGCCATCCTCTCTCCCAGGCGTGTCGGAGCACCATGCCTGCCGAGGGGATGTGGTAGGGAGGCAATTCCATTACAAGCTGGGATGATTTTCCCCTGAACAGCGTGCTGCCGAAAATCTTTGCAGAGATCACGGCAACCACAATTCCGAGCACATAGAGCGAAAAGACAGCCGTCCCTGCCCGATCGCCGAAAAACACTCCCGAAAAGAGGACGAACACGGGCAGGCGTGCGGAACAGCTCATGAAGGGCAGAATGAGCAGGGTGATCATCCTGTCGCGCCTGCTTTCAAGTATCCGTGTCCCCATGATGGAGGGAACGTTGCACCCGAACCCCATGAGCATGGGGATGAAGCTTTTTCCGTGGAGCCCCATGAGGTGCATGAGCCGGTCCATGACGAACGCCCCCCTGGCCATGTACCCCGAATCCTCGAGAAGAGCGATGAAGGCGAAGAGGATAAAGATGTGGGGAAAGAACACCACCACGGACCCGGCTCCCCCGATGACGCCGTCCTGGACGAATGACGCGAGGATATCGGAAGCGCCTGCGGCACCCAGAATACCGGCAGCCCGTTCCCCGAGGATCTCAACAAGGCTTTCGAGGATCTCGACCAGCGGGTCCCCGATCATGTACGTGAGCCGGAAGACAGCCCAGGCCACCAGGAAGAAAAGAGGCAGGCCGAGTGTTCTCGAGGTCACCACGCGGTCGATTCGGTCCGAAAGGGACAGGCGTGTCTTGAGGGAAAGATCCCGGGAGACGGCTTCGGCAGTCACGCCGGATACGAATCCCCACCTGCGCTCAATAACGGCCGTCTGTAGGTCATATCCCAGGGATTCCTCCACCCGGGCTCCCTTCCCGGCGACGATCTCCTCCATGTTCCGGGCCACGCCCGCTTTTTCGGCGGCCGCCCGTATTCCGGGATCTCCCTCCACAAACTTGACGGCAGCCGTACGGAAAGGAAGTCCCGGAACGAGTTCCGGCTTTTCCGCAATGCAGGCCTCCAGTTCCTCGAGCAGGGGCGAAAGGCGCTCGCCATAGGGAAGAGCAAAGGAAGATCTCCGGGCGGAACCGCTCCCGAGTTCTGAGAAAACCGTGTTTTTGAGGTCTCCGATCCCTTCCTTCCGCCTGGCGACCGTCGGGACCACGGGAACTCCCAGAAGGGCCGAAAGCTTCTCCACATCGATGGTTATCCCTTTTTCCGCGGCGGCATCCATCATGTTGAGAGCGATGACCAGGGGTGTGCCGGTCTCGAGCATCTGGACCGCAAGATAGAGGCTCCGCTCGAGATTCGACGCATCAGCCACGACAACGGCAAGGTCAGGGCGGCTGCGGAGCAGGAAGTCGGCGGCGATCTCTTCGTCGAGTGACGCGGCGCCAAGACTGTAGGTACCGGGGAGGTCCACGAGCTTCACATCACTGCCGGAAGCCCTGAAATACCCTTCTTTTCTCTCCACCGTGACTCCCGGCCAGTTGCCTACGTGCTGGTTCGATCC
>JAAYJB010000491.1 GCA_012523155.1 Synergistaceae bacterium
CATTGCCCAGGATGCCAAAAGCCTTACCCTCAGCAAATATCCTTACTACAGGATTGATTGGCAAAACAGAATTTCTTTGAGTATAAGTGACGCGAAAGGGCGGATGGTCTTTTTTGAAACGCCTTCCTTTAAAGTGATTGATGACAAACCGCTTCAAGTGGAGATTCAACACAGGGCCGGCAGCGTTCAGCCCGGCCAGACAATTTCTGCTGATTTTTCCATCAATGGCGGCAAAGCGCCTTATGAGACCACTGTGTATTTGGACGGGTCTTTCAATGGGGAATATTCAACGCTTTACCCTGTTGTGGAAGGGAATACGGCCAGCGCTGTGATGGGGATGCAGCACATCGGCGGCCGCTGGCGCTTTCGGGTCAACGTGGAGGATAGTCAGGGACGGGGCGGCAATTACTACGCGGAGGATTATTTTGCAGTGGTTGACGACAATCCGCTCACGGTGCGGATAACCATGCCTGCTGAGGTGAAAGCCGGCCAGGCCGCCACAGGGCAATTGTCCTTTAGCGGCGGGAGCGAACCCTACAGGATTCTTTCATCAAAAACTTACCTTTCCCGTTCATCTATATCAATGAACGAAGACGGCAAGACCTTCACTTATACGCCTTCGGGAAACGATGGCGGATGGACGGACACCATCACGGTTCAAGCCGCTGACAAGGATGGCAGAATGGCCTATGCGCAGGCAGAAGTCAAGGTTTTATATCCAAACTTCACAGCGAGCGTCACCCTGAGCAGGTATAAAGCCAGGTATGGGGACCCGGTTACCGCTGAATGGACCATCAATGGCATTGTGCCGGACAAGGTTGAACTTCATCTGGGTGACATGCATGAAGAGGTCACAGGCAAAAGCAGCCTGACATTCCCAATGCCCGGCGGGATAAACACAAATCCGCCAAGCGGCTTGAGATTGTGGATCGAAAAAGACGACCAATCTTATTCATTCTATTCTGATCCCGTTACCCTGTTGTTAAGCGATGTCCCCGATTTATCACTAACGCTTACCGCTGACATGTTGACATCCCGGGTTGGCGACACGGTGCGCCTCACCACGGCGCCCTCTGGCGGGGTTTCGCCCTACCGTTTTGAAGGGGAGGCTTATGCGGATTATGGTGAAGCAAGCGGCGGCTATACCATCCCCATCAAACAAACCGGGGAAAACCTGCTGGTGTTTATACCGCCCCACGCATTCACCTGGCGGGTTAATGTTCAGGTCTGGGACAGCGAGGGCAGAAAGGCATCTGACTCTATGGACCTTGAGGTTTTGCCTACATCGGCACAGCAGGGAATTCAGTGTGAAATAACAATGGACAAGGGCTGTGCGCAGGCGGGTGACACGGTCAAGGCCACCTGGGAAATCACAGGCGGCAAAGCACCCTATACTGTCAAGGGCAACTGGCGCTATGAGCCGCTTGAAGCCGTGTCCGGCACCAGTGCCAGCACCACGGTGGTTAACAACAGGTGGTATTACTATAACCTGGAAGTCACGGACGCCACCGGCTACACGGTCAATGCAAGAACCAATCCGGATCCGGTCTTCATTGACCAAAGCCGAATCAACATCGCCTTCTCCCCGGATCAACCCAAGTTTGGCGACACCATCACCGCCACGGTGAGCATTCCCGGCGTTGATGTGACGGACGCCGTATACAACTACACCTGGGCTTTGGATGGCATTGAACAACACAGGGTGACCAGTAGTCCCGCTGCCAGTGACAGCTACCAGCCGGACAAAAGCGGCACCCTATCCCTGCGGGTGTATGTATCGTTGAAATCAAATGGGTTTGAAGGCCAGAACGCTGTGGTGGTGTTGTCCCCTGCGGAGCCGCTGGTGGTGAATGGGGACTATGACAAAACCACAGTTGCCATCAACACCCCCATCACGGCCAACTGGACCATCGCCGGGGGCGCAGCACCCTATACCGTTGAGCCCATCTGGTTTGTGTCCCGGGATAATGAATACTATGATTGGGTTGGGGGCCTGCCGGGCGACAACAGCAGCAGCCTGACACCTAAAGATGGCCTGCGTGGCTACCTGGAATTGCGGGTGAAGGACACCCAGGGACAGGAAAAGCGGATTACCTTTCCTTCGTTCCGCATCATCGGCGCTGAACAGATTACGCCCATGCAGGTGGACATCAAACTGGATAAATCCAGCGTGGCAAGTGGCGATATCATCACCGCCAACTGGACCATCACCGGGGGCGCGCCGCCCTACGTGGTGGAGGAAGCATATTGGGAGGTGAGTGACGGCTGGGAGTATGTCATCATCACCGAGGATGAGCGTGAGGGCACAGCCAGCCTCAGGGTGCCCCAGGGAACCCGGGGTCTGTTCCACCTTACAATCAGAGATTACCTGGGCGGCTGGTATTATCGATCCAATGTTTTCCGCGTGCTTGCGCCTTTCCCGGGGGATGCCAACCTGGATGGCCGGCTGGACATTCAGGACGTGGCGAGCATAGCCAACTACCTGGTGGGCGGCGCCAGGCCCGCTTCCCCCGCCAACGCTGATGCTGACGGCCAAAACGGCATCACCCTGGCTGACCTGATCTGGTTGATTAACAAGCTGACCGGCGCTTGAGCGGCAGGCAGCGCGCAGGCAGGGCATGCCTGAGCGCTGCCTCAAA
>JAAYJB010000420.1 GCA_012523155.1 Synergistaceae bacterium
ATGGTGATCAGCGACCGGGAGCAGGGGCGCATTTATTGATAGTTTAAGGTCGTTTTTTTCGGTTTTGTCATCCTGAGGAGCGAAGCGAGGAAGGATCTGATCTGTCCCTCGCTTTAACTATTCTTTTTCTGGAGGAACCAGGCCCCAACGGGCTGCTGCATCGTCGTCACCAAGGCGCCATACTTTTCTGTGGAGTTCCCGGAGGTGGTGGGGAGCCCGGAGGAGGGCCGTTTTTTCTTTCCGGGTCAGGCTGTCGGGTCCCGAGGCGAGGGCCTTTTCCACGATCTTTTCCCGTGAGTGCTCCTTCGAGGGTGCCCCCCTGCGAAAACGAAGCAGAAGGGACGTGTGGAGGCCGTGGACCAATGGGTCCACCACCGCACGGAGAAATCCCTGCTTCCTTGAAAAAGGAAAGGGGGTATAAGGAGCCGGCATGTTGAGGTTTTCATCTAGTACAGCGAGTTCCGGGGGCCGGTCGACTTCCTCCGGTATGAGGAATAGTCCTGCTTTCCGGAAAAAACGTCCCACGGCGGCCCGTCCGGTGAAGACGGAGATTGGAACGGAGAGGGCCAGGGAGAAGGTAATGGGAGAGATCCACCAGAAGAAAGACGGAATGATCAAGTAGACCACCGTTGCCCAGCAAATGCCGAGAAGGCTTCCCCACCAGTGTGCCAGGAATGCTTCCCGCCACGTGGTCCCCCGGTCGTCCCGGGACTGGGTTCCCCATCCAACACTTTTTCCCAGGAGTGTTGAGATCACGAAGAGACTGTGGAAGACCATCCGGATGGGCGTGAGGATCATGGACAGCACCACTTCGACCAGAATGCTGAAGAAAAGGCGGATTTTCCCCCCGTAGAGCCTTGCCCTGAAATCCGCAAGAAGGATGGGGAGAGCACCGAGAAATTTTGGCAGAAAGAGGAGAAGGGTAGTTGATCCGAGGAGCGAAACAGCCCAGTGGGGTCGCCAGACGGGCAGTTCAGGGAGGAATTTCCTCAATATGGGCATATACACGGGCTCGAACAGGGCTTCAGAAATTGCCTGGGCTGAGTTGACGATGAGAAAAGCCATCCAGAGCAGGGCCGACCCGTAGGAGAGGATACCGTTGATGAACAGCGCACGATGGGCAGGAAAGAATCCCCGGGTGAAGAGCAGTCTTGTGTGCTGCAGATTCCCCTGGCACCACCGGCGGTCCCGTTTCAGCTCGTCGATGAGGGTGGGAGGCGTTTCTTCCCAGCTTCCCCGGAGGTCATAGGTGAGCCAGATGCCATACCCTGCCCGGCACATGAGTGCCGATTCCACGTAGTCGTGGCTGAGAATGTCGCCGCTCAGGGGTCCTTTTCCCGGCAGCCTGGGAAGCTCACAATGTTTTATAAAGGGCTCGACCCTCAGGATCGCGTTGTGCCCGCAGTACTGCGCGTCGCCGAGCTGCCAGAAATGGAGTCCCGCAGCAAGAAGGGGGCCGTAGACGTGATTGGCGAACTGCTGCACCCTGGCAATGAGGGTTTCACGGTTCACTGCTTTTGGAGGTGTCTGCAGAATGCCGATATCAGGCCTTGCCTCCATTATCTGTACAAGGCGGACAAGCGTTTCCCCTGACATGATACTGTCCGCGTCAAATACGGCCATGTAGCGGTAACTTTTTCCCCATCTGCGGCAAAAATCAGCCACGTTGCCGCTTTTCCTCTTGGTGTTGCTCGTCCGTTTCCGGTAGAAGACCCGTCCGAAGGCATCCTCTTCTTTGCAGAACCGGTACCATGCTTCCTCCTCTTCGATCCAGACATCAGGGTCGGTGGTATCGCTGAGAAGAAAGAAGTCGAACCTTTTCATGGATCCTGTTTGGCGAACTGAGGCAAATGTCGTTCGAAGGCCTGCGATGACACGTTTCACATCCTCGTTATAGATGGGGATCAGAATGGCTGTCCTGGCCGCAGGGTCTGCAATGGAGAAGTCCAGTCCGTCGCAGGCCCTGCTGACACGAAATGAGTCTCGTTTTGTCAAAAGTATTACGAGTCCCGCGATGGATGTCCAGAAACCAACGGAAATCCAGGCGAAGAGAGTGGTGAAGACGGCCACGAGAAACGTGTCCAGCAGGATGCTTCCCCGGTCGGGCAGGAGCCTCGCCATGGTGTTGGCTGAAATGATCGTCGGGATGAGGACTATGGTGAGAAGCAGAAGACGTCTTCGACTGCCGGTGTGCCTCCATGGAGGGATACGGTCTTTGTCCGCCATGTTACTTCCCCCTTCCGAAAAGCTCACGCCGCCATCTCCGAAGGAAACGGAAAAAGGATGTTCTCCATGGAACGCGGTCCATCTCCTCGGCAACCATGACGCTCCTGTTCAGGGGAGGGAAAGACGGGATGTTCTGTCCCCGTTCTCCGGGAAGCCCGGGGAGGAGCCCTTCCTTATCGAGCAGCAGTTCCAGGGCGTCCATGCCCTCTCCTGGGGATGAGGGTTCTTCCTCCATGCTTCTGGCGGCGAGCCGAAGCCCTTTCGACGGGGGAAGATCGAGTCCCCGTATGTAGAGCATAACCCTGTCCCTGGCAGCACGCTGTGCAGGCGTTACATCTGCTGGTGATGGTGCCGGGTATTCAGCGGAAAAATTCATGATGGTCTCCCGGAAGGGGCAGATAGGGGGTATGGGGGGAAATAAAAAGAGAGGCGTCCGGGACGAACGCCGCCCCTGGTAATAACACTGTATGAAAACACAGGGGAAACCTCCTGGCGGTTCAGTTTTTATAACCGTGATGCCTGAGCAATCATACGGGCTTTCTTTCCGGTACGCAAGGGAAGATTCCATGAATGACCCGGTTTGTGGGCAGAGAAACCCGGGGCGTACCCGGATCGGTACAAAAAGGAGGCCAGTCTGCAGAAAGGGCAGTGTGTTTCAGGTAAAATAGTAGATTAGGATCATATTTCTTCACTTCTTGTGGTGAAATGCCGGCAAAGGTGTTTTCCAAACGGCCGATCCTTCTTCTTTCAGGAGACGTTATTGGGCCGGAGGAATGCCCCCATCCATCGGAACAGGTCTTCGGTGTCAAGTGCGTCAGGACCTCCTGCGACAAGATAGTCGACTTTTTTTGCAAGAAGAGCATTCATACTGTTCCTGTCAGAAAGGAGGGCAACGCATAGCATTCCCGCACTTAACGCGGCTTCCACTCCGTAGAGCGTATCCTCAAAGACCAGGATGGCGGAGGGGTCCGTGTTTATCCGGTGTGCTGCCTCAAGAAAGATGTCAGGTGCCGGTTTTCCATGGCTGACCTCAGATGATGAGACGATGTGAGCAAAATATTTGTTCACTCCGAGGCTTTCAAGTATCTCCCGGGCAATTGAGGCGTTGGATCCTGTCGCCACAGCCATGGGCACTTTTCTGAAAGCAAGTTCGTTGAGTACATCCCGCATGGCCGGGTACAGCCTGCTCGATTTCAGGGCGATGTTCCGGTATAGGGCGTTCTTCTCGTCAATGAGGGCCTGCTCGTCTTCGGACAGGCCATAGTTTGCTTTTACTCTGCGGACCATTTCGTTTATGTCTTTGCCGACATATGCAGCCTTTTCCTTCCGGGAGAAGATGATACCCCTGCGTGCGAGAAGGATCCTGTCGCTCTCGTAATGGTTTTCTTCGCTGTCTATAAGAGTTCCGTCAAGATCAAAAAGGACCGCACGGATTTTTCGCGGCCCCCTGATATCTGATGCGTTCCAGCCGTTTCGTGGATGTGTGCTATCGTTCATGATATTTCCCACTTTCGTAAAGGTGTTCGCGACCCGGAAATTGTAACACAAACCGGCCTTCTGAGAGGATGTTTTTCGGGGACAAAACAGGCTTTTTCCGGAATAAAGAATCCGGTATAGTAAAATAGCGGAAAACGGCAAGGCGTGATCCTATTCTTCACCATGCCCCGCTGGAGGGCAGTGAACCTGTTGTCAGGGAGGAAAGAAAATGATCATTGAAACTGAAAAAGGTTCTTTCGAGGTAGATCTGTATGACAGCGACGCGGCACGGGAATTGGTAAAGAACCTGCCCCAGGAGATTTCCATGTCCCGTTGGGGGGACGAGTTCTACGGATCTCTGAACAATAAGGTCGAATGCGGCGGAGATAGTCTCAGGGACGTGTTCGAGACCGGAGAAGTGGCGATTTGGCCGGACGGGAACGCATTATGCATCTTTTTCGGCCCCACTCCCGCTAGCAGGGGAGAAGAGCCGAGGATGATTTCTCCCGGGGCCGGGGTCGGGAAAATAAAGGGCGATGCCGTATTGTTCAGGGATTTCGGTACATCGCTGAAGAACGTGAAGCTTCGGCCCTGATTCCTGCCCCCCCTTTCCCTGGAGAG
>JAAYJB010000421.1 GCA_012523155.1 Synergistaceae bacterium
AGCTGCATCGCAGTCCAGGAAGGCGATGTCGCAACCATCATCCCCAATTCGGAGGGAAGCCGTACCACGCCGTCAGTTGTCGCATTCACGAAGGAAGGGGAGCGGCTCGTCGGGCAGCTCGCAAAGCGGCAGGCCATAGTGAATGGAGACCGCACCATAATGTCGATCAAGAGGGACATGGGGATGGACCGCCGGGTGGAAATAGATGGAAAGAAGTACTCCCCCCAGGAAATTTCCTCCATGATACTGCAGAAACTGAAGCGGGACGCCGAGGATTACCTCGGAGAACCCGTAACAAAAGCCGTGATCACGGTGCCGGCCTATTTTACCGACGCCCAGCGGCAGGCCACAAAGGATGCCGGAGCCATTGCGGGCCTTGAGGTGCTTCGCATCATCAACGAACCTACGGCGGCATGTCTTGCGTACGGCGAGAACAAGCAGGGCGAGCACAAGATACTCGTGTTCGATCTCGGAGGCGGAACCTTCGACGTATCCATACTCGACGTTGGGGAAGGCGTCTTTGAAGTGCTCGCTACGGCAGGAGACAACCGGCTGGGTGGAGACGACTGGGATATGCGCATCGTGAACTGGATGATCGAGGAGTTCCGGAAAAAGGAAGGTATCGATCTGAAGAACGACCGCATGGCCGGCCAGAGGCTTCGTGAGGCTGCGGAAAAAGCCAAGGTCGAACTCTCCTCCATGCCGGAGACGACCATATCCCTCCCCTTTATCACGGCCAACGCCTCCGGGCCCAGGCACCTCGATATGACCCTTTCACGGGCAAGGTTCGAGGAAATGACCGCGGACCTGCTGGAGCGGACTGTAAAGCCCGCACGCCAGGCCCTTCAGGATTCGGGACTTTCCGCGGGAGAGATCGATAAGATACTTCTCGTGGGCGGTTCGACCCGCATGCCCATGGTCCAGAAAAAGATAAAAGAGCTTCTCGGGAAAGATCCCACGAAGGGCATCAACCCCGATGAATGTGTTGCGGCGGGGGCTGCTATCCAGGGTGCAATACTCTCCGGAGATCACAAGGATATCGTACTCGTGGACGTTACTCCTCTTTCCCTGGGGCTCGAAACACTCGGGGGAGTATTCACGAAAGTTATCGATCGAAATACTGCGATCCCTGTCTCCAAGAGCCAGGTTTTCACTACTGCCGCCAATGGGCAGACCCAGGTGGAGATCGTTGTGCTCCAGGGAGAGCGGGCAATGGCTGCCGACAACGTGAAGCTGGGTACCTTCATCCTTGACGGAATTCCCTCTGCACCCAGGGGGATCCCCCAGATCGAGGTAGCCTTCAATATTGACGTGAACGGGATCCTGAACGTGTCCGCAAAGGACAAGGGGACCGGAAAAGCGCAGAATATTTCGATCCATTCCTCCAACCTTTCGAAGGAAGATATCGAGAAAATGAAGACCGATGCGGAGACCTTCGAGGAAGAGGATAAAAAGAAGCGCGAAACGGCCGAGACAAAGAACGAGGCTGACAGCACAGTCTATGCAGCCGAGCGTCTTCTCTCTGAGAACGGCGACAAAATGACTGCAGAAGAAAAGGATCGTATTTCCTCGGGAATGGAGGAAGTGAAGAGGGTTCTTTCCGGCGAGGACCTTGACGCGGTTCGAACGGCAAGGAGCAGCCTTGAGAAAGCGATACAGGATTTCTCCACAAGGCTGTATTCCCAGTCGAACGCGCAGGGCAGTGCTCCTGACGGCGGAAATGGGGAAGACACGCAGGCCGGTGAGACAGTGGACGCGGAATTCAGCGACCAGGAACAGGCGTAAGGAGTGATGGAAGGTGTACGGCCCGGGAGAGACCGACGATCTGTACCAGGTGCTGGGGGTTGGGCGCGACGCTTCCGCGGCTGATATTAAAAAGGCGTACAGGCAGCTGGTGCGAAAGTACCATCCTGACGCAAATCCGGGAAACAAGGAAGCCGAAGAGCATTTCAAGAAGATAAACCATGCATACGAAATACTGGGCGATTCTCAGAAGCGTGCCCAGTACGACCAGTTCGGTACAGTGGGAGATATGGCGGGGGGAAGCCCGTTCGATGGCTTTGGAGGGGATGTCGGCGACATCTTCGGCGATATTTTCGAGAGCGTCTTCAGCGGAATGGGCGGGCGCAGACGGGCGAATCCCAACGCTCCCCGCAGGGGAGCCGACCTGGAGATGGAAGCGGAAGTGACCCTTCTGGAAGCTGCTGCGGGTGCTTCAAAGGAATTCCAGATCCCCCGCTGGGAGGGGTGTTCGGAGTGCGGCGGAACCGGTGCAAAAGCGGGCACCTCTCCTGAAACGTGCTCTTACTGCAGGGGTAGCGGCCAGGTCGAGGCAAAGCAACAGACCCCCTTCGGCCAGTTCGTGACGGTCAATACGTGCCCTAAATGCGGAGGTGCAGGGCGGATCATAAAAGAGAAATGTCCTGCATGCGGCGGTGCGGGAAGGGTGAGGAAGACCCGCAAGGTAGAGGTTAAAATTCCCGCCGGTGTGGATACCGGTACGCGGCTGCGGATTTCCGGGGAAGGGGAAGCAGGGGTGAACGGAGGTACTTCCGGTGATCTTTTCCTTGTCGTATCTGTGGCTGAACACCCGGATTTCAAAAGGGACGGGGCAGACCTCCACTCCAGGCTTGTATTGCCGTTTCCCCAGGCCGCCCTTGGATGCACTGTCTCGGTACCTGTCCTTAACGGTGAGCCTGAAAAGCTCTCTGTCCCCGCAGGGACACAGCCCGGCAAGGTTTTTACCATCCGCGGGAAGGGAATGCCCCGACTTCGCGGGCCGAGGGGAACAGGAGACCTGCACGTACACGTTACGGTCGATGTTCCCAAAAAACTGACGGAAAAGCAGCGGGCGCTCCTCGAAGAGCTTGCCAGGGAAATGAAAGTGG
>JAAYJB010000422.1 GCA_012523155.1 Synergistaceae bacterium
CCCTCGGGAGCGCAGCAGAAACCTCCCGCTCCCCCTTCCGGGATCACGGTCACCGTATACGAGGTGAAACCGAGGACCTGGGAAATATGGCGGAGCTTTTTCGGCACAGTGCGTTCTGCGCAGGTCCAGAGGGTGAACTCCCATACGAGGGAAGTAATAGAGGAAATCAACGTGGAAGTGGGCGACACGGTGAAAAAGGGCGACGTGCTTATTTCACTGGCAAGCCAGAGCCAGGCTGCGGTGCTGAGTGCGCGGCAGGCTGCCTACGAGGACGCAAAGTCCCGGTACGAGAGCCTTCAGAAGCTGTACAAAGCCGGGGGGACATCGAAGCAGGAGCTTGACAGGGCCAACGTACAGCTCAAGGACGAGTCGGCAAAGCTCAGGGATGCCCGGACGACGGTATCGAGGACGCAGATACGGTCAGCCCTCAACGGTGTGGTGGTCCGCAGGTCCGCCGAGAAGGGCGAGTTTGCGGAACCGGGGCGGGAACTTCTCGCAGTGGCTGATTTCGACCGGCGTGAAGTGGAGATGCTGATTTCCCCTACCATACGGGGCCTTATCGCTCCGGGAATGGATGTGATGGTGAAGGCGCCGTGGGGCGGGGAGACCATGGGCAAAATTTTTCGCATGGATCCCGAGGCCGACCAGGCTACAGGTTTCTTCCGGGCAATAGTCCGTCTTCCGTCGGAGTGCAGGCTCATACCTGGGGATTATGTGCGCATGGAGGTCCGCATGGTGCGCCGGGACAATACTATCGCCGTGCCCTACGAGGCCATTCTGCGGGAAAACGGGAACCCGTTCGTGTTTGTTGTTTCGGGTGATGTCGCACTCCATAGAGATATCAGGGCCGGAGAGGGAAGCGGCGGATACGTGGAGGTCCCGGAGGGACTGTCGCCGGGCGACCGTGTGGTGAAAACCGGTGCCGGCAGCCTTTACGACGGTGCGAAGATCGTTCTCTCCAACGGATCTCTTCCGAAGCCGGGAGACGGAAAGACCGCATCGTCGAAGGACACGGCGGCGGCTCCGGTATCTTCAGGAGCAAAATAGCACATGAACCTCATAAGCATATCGATCCGGCGCCCTGTGCTGACGCTGGTTATCGTCATTCTTGCCGTCCTTCTCGGATTATCGGGCATGAAGGGCATGGGAGTGGCACTGCTGCCCCAGATCGAGGTCCCCTTCGTCTCCGTGCGCACCGAGTACGAGGGGGCCGGTCCCGAGGACATCGAAACCCTTGTTTCCAGGCCGATAGAGGATGCCATCAGCCAGATCCAGGGGGTACGTCGGATCGAGAGCACATCTCTCGAAGGAATGTCTTATGTTTTCGTGGAATTTGATTCGGACGTGAACCTCGCAGATGCCGCCCTGGACGTGGCCAACAGGGTAAGGACCGTCAATCTTCCCGAGGACGCGGAGGATCCGGTGGTCAGGAAGTTCGACGTGAACGCCCGCTCCTTCATGGGAATCGTTTTCAACACCACTCTTCCGCCCCAGAGGGCAAAAGACATCCTGGAGGACAGGGTGCAGATGCAGCTCTCCCAGGTTGTGGACGTTGCGGAGGTATCCCTGTACGGAGGACTGACACGGGAGATCCAGGTGGAGCTGGACCCCGTGGCGCTGGGAAGCCTCGGGCTGAGTATCCGCCAGGTGACCAACATCCTTAAAAGCGCAAACTACAGCTCTCCTTCGGGACGCATTTCCCTCGGGGACCAGGAGTCCATTCTCCGGGTGGTAGGAGAGTCGGCCACCGTGAGAGAGCTCGAGGAACTCCAGATTCCCCTCTCAGGAGGCGTGTCCGTCCGCCTTGCCGACATTGCAGCCGTCACCGACGGAACGGCGGAAGTGCGGCGGATCGCCCGGTACATGGGAAAGGATTCATTCATCCTTTCACTCAGGTCCATTCCTGACGGAAACGTGGTGCAGGCCAGCAGAGGCGTCAGGGAGATGCTCGACAGGATCGTACCCACCCTCCCGCCCGGTTTCACCATGTCCATTCCCTACGACGACGGTGAATTCATCGCCGACTCCATCTGGAACGTGTTCCGTGACATGATCACGGGAACGGCCCTCACCGCACTCATCCTGTTCCTTTTCCTCCAGCGGCTTTCAGTGACGCTGCTCGTGGCCATCGTCATGCCCACGGCTATCATCGCCACCTTCATGCCTATGGTCCTCGCAAACTACACGCTTAACATGATGACCACCCTGGGACTGGCTATTTCCACCGGGGTGCTGGTAAACAACTCCATCCTGGTCATCGAGAACATCATCCGGTACAAGGAGATGGGGTACCATCCTATCGAAGCGGCAGAGCGGGGCACGAAGGAGATCGCCATCGCCGTTCTCTCCACCACGGCGACGAACC
>JAAYJB010000423.1 GCA_012523155.1 Synergistaceae bacterium
CTGATGCGGTAGAACGCATAGGTCGTGAACTTTAGATGGCGGGCCGGCTCAAACTTGTCCACAGCCCGGATCAGGGCGAGCATTCCTTCCTGTATCAGGTCCTGGTATGACGAAGGGCGGACATGGAACTTCTTTGCGAGCCAGAAAACAAGGGGACGATACGCCACGATCAATTGTTCCCGGGCATCTTCATCACCTTCCGCGGTCATTCTGTTCCAGAGTTTCGCTTCAAATTCGGGGGAAAGGCTTTTTCCATCAGCTGAGCCAGGGGATGCCTGTCGCATTCCCGCGGCTCCATTTTCCTGCCGGTCATCCTTTCCGCAGGGGAAAAGGGCGCTACCGTTTTCTGCTGCTGTTTCATGATCCCCCATCGGAAAACCCCTCCTATTTCACAACTCAAATAATTGTACCAGTAAGGGGTGGAGATGTCTAAACCGGAAAAGGCAATTTCGGTGCTTCCGAAGGATCGACCAGTGTGTGGATATCATCGTTGAGAAACGCCAGCGAGGCCCCTCTCTTTCCCACATCTATCCCTGTTACAGAGCAGTTTGATATTTTCATCCGCCAGACCGATGAAAGGGGAAGAGAGAGGAGAATGGCAAGGGCCGCGCGGACAATGCCGCCGTGGGTCACGACAAAAATGTGCTCCTGTCCTGCTGAAGAGATTTCGGCCAGCGCAAGCCGCACCCTGGATTCCAACGAGGGAAAAGGTTCCGCACCCGGAGGAAGGTATTCAAAAGGAGACTCTTTCCATTTCCGGAATGACTCAGGATCACGGGATTCAATTTCATGTATGGAATGGCCTTCCCACTCACCGAAACTCATCTCGGACAACCCCTCGTGAATGGAGACGTCCGTCCCGCACCGCCCGGAAACAATAATTCGTGCTGTTTCTTCCGCCCTTGAAAGGGAGCTTGAAAATACGACCGGAAAAGAAGGAAACTGGTCAAGACGCATTGCAAGACACTGGGCCTGTCTGCGCCCTTCCTCGTCCAGAGGGACGTCAGTTTTCCCCTGGAAGCGGGACAATCCGTTCCATTCCGTTTTGCCATGCCGTACAAGGAGAATTCTTTTCTTTGACACGATGGTCCTCCATCCTTACTGTAGTTAGAAATTCTTTTTTCTGCCCACGCTAACCTCAAAGCGAAGGCTGAAAAAGGCACCTTCGGTTTGCCGGCGGAGCTATTTTTTACAGATTTAAAAACCGCTCTTCTGTTTCCTGAACTTCGAAAATTAAAGGATAGCCCAAAACCCTGGTTATCTTATCCCAAATTCTTTTTATTGGAGAAAAGCAAAAACAATATTTCTATTACCGGGGACTGGATCTACGAGGAGAGATTTGATCCGCCCGATTTTTAAAAAACAGGGCAAAATCATACAGCCCGTCGAAAACAGAATCAGCAACAGTATTTTTTTCGTCAATTGGATGTCCTGAACGAATGAGGATTTTTTCCCCTATCCCGGCATTCTTTCCTGCCAGTACATCAATTTCTTTATCACCTATTATGATCGATCGTTCCAAGTCCAAGTTGAAATCCTTCTCGGCCTTTATAATCATTCCTGTTTTGGGTTTTCGGCAATCGCAATCGATTGCGTACTTTTCAATTACACCATCAAC
>JAAYJB010000070.1 GCA_012523155.1 Synergistaceae bacterium
CTTGGCCTGAAGGTCGGGTCAAAGGCATATGCGGTTGTAAAAGCCGACAGCGTAATGATCGCGGTGGACTAAGATACTTTCGCTCTGCCGCCCGTAATAAAGAAAAAACACTCAGGTCCTGCGGAAAAAGGGCCTGAGTGTTTTTTTCGATGAAGAAAACTGCTACGGCACAGTTATTTCAAAAATTTCGCCGGGATTCCCTGCGAGGAACAGAAGCGCCCCTCCAGGCACGTTAATGTCTCCGCTGTCGGTAATGCTGTCGTATAATGGTTCCGGCTCCTCCTCGCCGCTGAACACAATGACCCTGCCCCCGACGGGTTTTTCAAAGGACAGCGTACATTCATCCGGAACTGCAGCCCATTCATTGTCACCTTCGGGGGCTATTGCTACCGTATTTTTCCCCGGGGCAAGCGGAGTAAGGATTTCTTTTCCTGAATAGATGAACTGCATGGCCTTTGCCTGAACATTCCCGTTTTTCATGAAGAGCCGAAATTCACCTTGATCCCGGAATCCTGTCGCTGCAATCGCTGCAAAGTCCGGCGTCTCAATTTTGTTCACTCCGAAAAATTGCACATACCCCGGGAGTTCCCTGTAGAGTGCCGACCGCATCAAAAATACTTCCGAAAGCTGGTCGAAGGCAGACATATTGCGGATCAGCCATAATTTTCCGTCCACATTGACGGACATGCTTCCCGGGTCCTCAACTGGCTCGATCTTTTGAAACACAGGTATGTCCGCTTCGAAACGGGGAATTTTTTCCACCACGAGAAATGTGCCGGAATCGCCGGTAATGAAGTAATAGGAATTTTTCTTCTCTCGATCGTGGAAAGAACCTCCCGTGTAGACCAGTGAAAGGAGGGGTTTTTCTTCTGCCGGATGTGCTTCCATGCCTTCCTCCGGACCCTCGGGGAGGGGATGAATATGTAACTCATGTTTCCCTGTATCGAAGGAGAAACGGAATGCTTTTTCCCCGTTCACGTAATAGCCTGCCTTCTGCAGCAATTCTTCCGGAACGGGCTGCGGCTCCCCTGATTTTTTTACAGGATCCGAAGCCGGCCGGGGAAGCCCTTTATCCTTTAAAAGAGCGTCCATAATGCGGTAGGTCGCCTCATCTGCGGAAACGTGGCCCGAAAAGATCGCCGCCACCGCCAGACGCTCCCCGGGAAGGATCTGGAGGTTAGTCGAATAGCACATAGTCCCTCCGCTTTTTCCCACAACCTGGTACCCGTTTGTCCTGTATGCCGGAAGAAGTGCATAATCCCATCCGAACGCTTCAAGAATAGCGTCTCCTTTCAGCAATGCGGAAAAGGGTGTGGGCTGCTGTTTCATGATTTCAGCCAGCGAAGGCCCTGAAAGGATGTTTCTGCCCCCGGGGGTGAAGCTGTCACCGAAGCGGCACAGATCTTCAGGAGTGGATGACAGTCCCCCAGCCCCGAGCACCGTCACAACTTCGGGTGGGTATATTTTCCCTTCATTATCGTAGAATTCGGCTATTTTCCCCCCGGCAACGCCGATACTCTCCCCGGAATCGTTCATGTCCAGGGGCTTGAATATCCGCTCTGCCACAAAGTCAGCGAACTTTTTGCCGGAGAGACGCTCGATGACCATCTCGGCCAGGGTAAAACCGTCGTTGCAGTAAATGCTCATTTCTCCGGGAGCGTGTTTGAGCCTGGCCTCACTTAAGGTTTCAAGAAGAAGGGCCTGGTGATCGCCGTCTGCCCTGTAGCCGAAACTGAACGTGGACCCGGGCAGGCCGGAGGAATGGTTGAAGAGCATGCGCACCGTTATGTCGCGATACCTGGGATCCTTCATGGTGAACTCGGGAATGTGCTTCACAACAGGATCATCTATCCGGAGTTTCCCCTCATCAGCGAGCAGCAGAACTCCAACCGCCGCAAACATTTTGCTCGTGGAGCCGATATTGAACCTCGTATCCGTGCCCACTGGAGTGTTTGATGCTCTTTCAGCCGGTCCGAAGCCCTCCGAATAGACAATTTTCCCTCCGTCCATTACCGCCACCGATGCGGCGTTGCCTCCGCCTGAGATTATCGTCTTCCATATAAACTCTCTCGCGGTTTTCACCGTATCCGGATATTTTGGCCCATCGCAAGTACCCCGGCTGACCGTGGAGAAAACAAATACAATGACCAAAAGACAAAAAATACACCAGCGCATATACAACGATTTCCTGCTTCCCATTTTGCTGTACCCCCATTCCGCACATAATCTTAGGGACATTCGCTCCGAAGAAAAAAACGGAAAAAAAGAGCCACCCCTTTATTATTGGCAATCTTACATGCTTTCAGTTTTATTCACAACGTGCAGTTCAATGAGCATTCTGAGGCATTTATACAAAAACTGCCGTATCACTGAATGATTTCTGAGATCATAAAAATTGTGGTATTCTTTTCAGATGGAAAGAGTATCATCTATGGTGAAAGGCTCTTTATTTCTTTCTTCTAAATATCATTTTCACGGAGGAGACCAGTATGGAAAAACAAAAGTACCGGATTGCTGTAATGGGTGCATACGGTGTCGGAAAAACAACCTTTCTGGGATCATACTTCAATCTTGTGATCAACAAGGGAGAAGGAGTTCCCGTTTCATTGAACACACCTGAGATGGTGGACCAGGTCGCCAGGATCACGGGCACCCTCTTCAAGAAACAGGTGCCGGTGACGGAAAAGGCAATGATCGAAAATATGGCCTATTCGATAGAAACCCTCGGCATGGACGTGGAATTCGTCGATGTCGCGTCAAGCGAAAACTTCAAGACTCTTCCCGACCTGAAGTCGGTCAACGGCATTCTTTTCTTTCTTTCAGCTGAAGACCTCGTCAAAAATCCCGTAAAAGTAAAAAAGGACAACGAAGTCTTTCAGGAAGCAATAGACTACATCCTTCAGAACAGTGATTCGAAATGGTACGATTTTCAGAAGTTTCCCCTGTACTGCATTCTTACCAAGTGTGATGCGGTTCCCCAGGTTACTGAAGATGAACTTGCCGTAAAAACGGCAGATTTTCTGAATGCCGCCAAGGGCGCCTCGGATCTTGCCAGTGAAGAGGATGTCAAGCCTTTTCTTTTTGAAGCAGGAAAAAACCTCCGCTGCTTCAGGACTGTCTCACTCGGAAAATGGACCGATACGAAGGCGCTCCCGAAGAAGTATGAACCGGAAAATGTCCTGGAACCAATGGAAGATCTTTATGCGGCCATGGCACGTGTCCCACGGGCAAGAAAAAGGGTGAAACGCGCCGCCTGGGCTGTCGGGGGGCTTCTTATTCTCGCTGTCGGCAGCTCATGGGGCCTTGACATATACCAGTGGGAAAAAACAAAGGAAGAAGCGAGGAAGCTCGCCTCGGAAGCCAGGTATGAAGATGCTATCAACCATGTAAATCAAGTGGCGGACAGGAATGACAAGAACGAACTGATATCGGAGATTTACCGGCAGTACGAAAAGGCGAAGTTCGACGGGATCCTGCCGGTCATAAAGGACCTGGACGTAAATGTCCCACCCGAGGCGCCTCTGGAAGAGTTCCTCGAAGCCTCTAAAAAAGTGGATGAATACCTGAAAAACAACTCATTCAAGCAAGCCAGTGCCGCTAATTATGAAAAGGTGAACTCCCTTGCATGGTATTTCGAGGCCGGGAAGAAACTCCTTTCCACGACCCCGGAAGAGACTGGACATGCGGCGGATGCGCTGAACAAATGGCTTGAAACCCTGCCGCAGTTGCCTGAACAGTGGAAGGATGTTGCATCGAAGAAAACAAAAGAGATGCTCGAAGCGTGGTTCGATTCTGTCGGCCCCGAAGCGGAAATTGAAGAAGTAGAGCAGTCCGTTGCCCGTGCCGCAGCTTTTGCCGATCATCCGAACCTGTCAGATGACCTCAAAGCCCTTCTTTCGGAGAAGCAGGAGTCCTGGAAGAAAGCCATATCCTCAAAATGGATATCAGCAGGAGAAAAAGTGATCGCTGAAGCCTCCGCTCTTTCTCCTGAAGAAGGCCTGAAAAAACTTTTCGCTTTTTCCGCGGAAAAGGACATTCCGGAGAATATCCTGCAGATGGCTGCAGAAGCGGTGAAATCGGAGTACGCACGGCTTGCGGATACGTACGTAGCTGACAGGGACGCGGGGAAAGACAGGCTCTCGGCGTTGATGGCGGAATTTCCGGAGATGCCCGAAGAACAGAAGCAGAAACTCTTCGCCCGCATAAAGGAAATTGTTCAGGAGACGGTCGCTTCCATTTCAGATAAAATAACGGCGGCTGACAGCCTTGAAACCCTTGAAAAACACCTTCCCGACCTGGAACTTTCATGGGAAGAAGTGCCTGACGGAAAAGCCGGGATCACGAAAAGCTTTGCCGCCTCGCTCACAAGACTCTGGGAAACGGAATCTCAAAAGATCCATAAAGAAGCCTCTGCACTGGCATCAAAAAATGAGTTTACGTCGGCGATGGCAATGATCGCTCCTTCATTCAGGGAATTGGCTGCCAGGGTCAGCGATATCGCGACAAAGGCCGGAATTCCGATGGATCAGACTGACGTGTCGGCCCTTGTGAAGAACGCCGCTCATGAGGTAGTTTCAGCCCTTTCGAAGGAGATCGAAGGCAGTGAAAGCCTGGAAGCTCTTGCTTCCCATCTTCCTGTTCTTGATCTTTCATGGGAAGAAGTCGCCGAAGGGAAGGCCGGAATTACGAAAAGCTTTGCCTCCGCCCTTAACAGGCTTTTGCAGGCAGAGGGAGAAAAAATTAAAAAAGAGATCGCGGAACTGGCGGTGAAAAACGAGTTTTCAGCTGCCAGGGACACGATAAGCACCGCCTTCGAAAAACTGTTCGCCGACACAGGGGAACTGACAATGAAATCCGGAACAGCCGATGTCGAAGCCGTGATCGCCAAAATGAAGGATCGGGAACTTCAAAACCTGCAAAACGTCCATTATGAGCAGTGCAGGAAAGATTTTGAGGCCGTCAGGGATACGAAAGACCCTGAAGCTATCGCCTCTGTAATATCCAGGCTCAGGGATTTTGCCACTCTCTGGCCTTCCTCGGCAAAAAGCAAAGAAACTGAACAGGTTGCCGTATACATGGAAACAGTAAAGAACGGTGTAAAAGCAGAGCTTATGATCATCGGAGGGGATTTTTCAGCGGAAGATTCGTTCATGGACTCCCCTGATATGAAAATCCAGCTGAAAAAGGGGAACACCCTGCTGCTGGAAACGAAAACAGTTGATAACAACGCAAGGCCTTCATTCAATGAAAAATACCCATTCACCTGGGATCTGCAGACCGGGTTTTCATTTGTCGGAATCGAAACAGCCGGCATGTTCGGTTCCGATGAAGAAGTATTCAAAGTATCTGTAGATGCCGGAGGCCTCTTCGGTTACGAAAAACTGAACGGGACTTTGAAGGACAGGGGCAACTCTATTGCAGTGAAACTCGACATTACAGTTCCGGAGTGCCCGTGGAAGTGATCCTGTCCCGATAGGGATAGCTATTTTAAAAAAGGTATATTACGGAGAGGCCGGGGAATTTTTCCCCGGCCTCTTTACTCGCTAATCAGCGAAACATGGTTTTTCTTCTCATACCATTTTGCGATTCCCCCATGGTCAATATCGGAAAAACCATCCTTGAGCAGTTCTTCCATCATCTCCATGACAAGGCTTGTCAGAGGCAGAGATGCATCGAATTCACTTCCGGCCTTCAGCACGTTTTTGAAGTCTTTTACGTGAAACACAAGTTTTCCTCCGGGAGTATAATCCCCGTTGAACATGCGTGGGGCCTTGTCCGTCATGCACTGGCTCCCTGCCAGCCCTCCGCTTATAGCCTCAAAAATTCTCCGGGGATCGACTCCGGCTTTTTTGCCGAGGCACATGGATTCCGCCACAACGGCTATATTTACCGCAACGATCACCTGGTTGGCAAGCTTGGCGATCTGTCCCGCCCCGGAACCTCCTATGTAAGTGATTTGCCTGCCCATGGCACTGAAAATGGGGAGGCATCGTTCAAAGACCTCCCTGTCGCCTCCGACCATGATGGAGAGTGTTCCGTTTTCCGCTTTTTCCTGCCCGCCGCTCACTGGTGCATCCAGCATGGATACCCCTTTTTCAGCCAGTTTTTCCGCAGCCTCCTTCGCAGATGCGGGATCGATGGAGCTCATATCGATATACACCTGGCCGGAACGGACGGCTCCGAATATGCCCTTTGTTCCGAAGACAACTTCTTTAACCTCCGGTGAATCGGGAAGCATAGTTATAATGATGTCACAAAGTCGGGCCACATCTTCAGGAGTCTGGACAACGGCAGCTTTCCTCGATGCGAAAAACTGCCTCGTCTCATCCCTGCTGCTGCGGACTACAAGAGGGTAGCCGGCGGCGAGCAGGTTTGCAGCCATTCGTTTTCCCATTATTCCAAGGCCTATGAACCCTATGCGCTCTTTCTCCATGAGATGCCGCCTTTCTTCCAGGAGTCAGGGATAAAAGGAACCGCAGTCTGAATAACTGCGGTTCCCCTGAATACACTATTTTATCCTTTACCTGCCTAATCCGCCGGATCCCATGTTTCTCCGCACCTGTCCAGCAGTTCCTGCCATTCGAATTCGATATCCGCCTGCGCCTGCTCAAGCAGCGCTTTTGATGTATCCCCCTTGAAGAGATGTCGGTAACGTGCCTGGGGTTTCAAAAATTCCTCTATTGGCACCCGTTTCTTTGGCTTGTAGGTTATCTTCCATTTGCCGTTTTCCACTTCGTACACCGGCCAAAAACGCGTGTCGGCTGCCAGTCTGCAGATCTCGTGCTGCAGGGCCGGGTCAATTCCCCAGAAAAGGACACAGGGGACGAGGATATTCACGAAAGCCGGTCCGGGGGTTTCCACTGCCTTCTTCACCTTCTCCGCTACGTCCGTGGCGTTGAAAAGTGTTGTCTGGGCAACATAGGGGATATGGTGGGCCTCGACGATGGCCGTGAGGTCTTTTGCCCTCTGAAGTTTCCCGGGGATCACGGTTCCCGCAGGGGAAGTGGTCGCGTTTGCCCTCCTGGGCGTCGCGCTGCTCCTCTGGGCGCCGGTATTCATATACCCCTGGTTGTTGTAGCAGATATAGGTAAAATCATGGCCCCGCTCGAGCGCTCCTGAAAGGGACTGAAGACCGATGTCATATGTTCCTCCGTCGCCGCCGAAGGTGACGAACTTGATATCCTTGTCGATCTTTCCGCGCTTCTTCAAGGCAATGTAAGCTGCTTCCACTCCTGAAACACCAGCTCCCGCGTTCTCGAAGGCGGTATGGATCCACGGCACCCTCCATGCGCTGAAGGGATACACCGTAGTGGAAACTTCGAGGCACCCTGTCGCGTTCACCACAACAAGAGGGGAGTCGATTCCCATGAGTCCCTGGTGAACTGCCGTCGGCGCGCCGCATCCAGGGCAGAGCCTGTGCCCGCCGCTCAGGGGGCTGATCTTTTCAGTATAATCTTTCAGTCTTATGGCCATTGAGTACACCCCCTATTCCAGAAGGCCGATGTAGCGTTCTTCGGCCCTGATATTTCCCTTTTGAAGATCGGCGAAGATTTCCATTGCGTGCTGCGGGAAAAAGTCCCGCCCGCCAAGCCCATAGACGCAGGACTGCAGGGGAACGTGCGCTCCGGCATCGTACAGTGCGCTCTTTACCTCTGCGGAAAGGGGCGCAGTCCCGCCTATGCTCAGCGCACGGTCAAGAACGGCGACGGCTTTTGCTTTCCCGAGGACTTCAGCGACATCTGCCGCCGGGAAGGGACGGAACATGCGGATTCTCAGGCAGCCTGCTTTTACGCCTTTTTCACGCAGCTCGTCCACGACGTCCTTCACTACACCTGAAGCCGATGACATAACGACCACGATAAAATCGGCATCGTCTGTACGGTATTTGTCGAGCTTCGGGTAAAACCGGCCGGAAACCGATTCGTAATCCCTGGCAACCGAATCATAATGCTTCAGCACGTTCCTGTGTGCCTCGACTTGCTGCCGCTTGATCTCGAAATAATACTCGGACATGGCGAAGGACCCGTACGTGACTGGGTTGTCCACGTCAAGAAGCGGAAGGTCCGCGTCACGTTCGCCGACAAATGATTTCACTGTTTCATCGTCGAGCATGGATACCGCCTCAAAGCTGTGGCTCGTTATGAAACCGTCCTGACAGACGAAAACAGGGGACAGGATATCCTTGTGTTCCGCAAGGCGAACAGCCAGTATTGCGGAATCGTATGCCTCCTGTGCGTCCTCGCAGTACAGGTGGACCCATCCGGCATCCCGTTCTCCCATGCTGTCGCTGTGGTCGCAGTGGATATTGATTGGAGCCCCAAGGCTCCTGTTCACCAGGCCGAACACAATGGGATTCCGGAAGAACGCCGCGATAGGGAATATCTCGTGCATGAGCGCCACGCCGTTTGCGCTCGACGCCGTCATCACCCGTGCTCCAGCCGCAGCTGCGGTAACGCATGCGGTTATGGCGGAATGTTCGCTTTCAACCGTTACAAAATTTGTGTCCACTTTCCCGTTTGCTACGAATTCTGCAAACTTCATGGGGATATCTGTTGACGGGGTTATGGGGTAGGCGGCAACGACATCGGGATTGATCTGCCTCATCGCCTCGGCAAACGCCCAGTTTCCGGAAATAATTTCTCTGCGGGGCATAGTCTGCATCCTCCTTCTACCGGCTGCCCGAGTCTGACGGGAAGTCAGCTTCCGGCTTCATCTCGATGGCATCCTTGGGGCAGACGTGAGCGCAGATACCGCACCCCTTACAGAAGAAGAGATCGATACCTGACACCTTTCCGTTTTCATCCGTAAGTATCGCCCTGTCCGGGCACTGGTTCCAGCAGAGAAGACAGGAAATACATTTCTCGCTGTCCCATACAGGACGAATGCTCCGCCACTGGCCTGTCTCCACAGCTTCTGCAGAGGCGCCGAAGGCAACCCCCGCCATTGGAACATCCTGCCACTTTTTCGGCCGGGCCATCTCGGCACTGTTCATTTCCTTCTTCATCCGATCAGCACCTCCTCGTAGCCCCGCTTGATTGCCCGCTTGTTTGCCTCGAGTATCTTTTCCGGAAGGTTTTTCATCTTGCGGGAAAAATGTTCCACGAACGACTCGATGGGAACCTCGCTGAATACATGGGCAAACGTTCCGAGCATAGGAGCGTTCGGCCTGTTCTGCCCAAATTCCTCCAGGGTTATTTTTGTCGCGTCAATGGTTATCACCCTGGCTCCCTGTGGAAGGCCGAGTTTGGATTTCACTGCCTCGGGTGATTCGGGCGTGTTGATGAGATACACCGTATTTTCGGTGCATCCCTCCGATGGACGAACCGCCTCAAGGAGCGTCGGATCGATAATGGCCACCACATCAGGGTTCTGAACACCGCACCTCTTGCGTATCGGACCATCGGATACGCGGTTGAAGGCCTTCATCGGCGCGCCCTGTCTCTCGGCCCCATACTCCGGGAACGACTGCACAAACTTCCCTGCCTCGAACATTACTTCCGCCAGAACGGCGGAACCTGTCTTTGCCCCCTGTCCGCCCCGGCCATGCCACCGTATTTCAGTTGTTCGGGAAATGATGCTCATCTCCTTTCATAAGGATTGTATTGAGGAAAAAGCGAGTAAAACATGAACGTAAATATAATTTTCAAACCAATAATACTCTACAGTTCGCCGAATGAAAAGATGCAAAAGCAAAAAACAGCACGTCCGGCGGGAAAAAATCATTGTATTGAACTGAGAGCTGCCTTTATGCGCGTTAAGTTATGCAGTCGCAGGGAATCGCTATTGACCTTATGCGTTAATATTGATACAATTTTCTAACTCCAATGAACGGAGGTACGATCATGCCCGCTGTAACGATCACCGTAGCGAACCAGAAGGGCGGCGTCGGAAAAACAACGGTCATCACTAATATTGCAGGAGTCATGGCTCACAAGGGGCATCGCGTGCTTGTAGTGGACGCTGACCCCCAGTGCAATGCAACTCTTTTCTTTACAGACCCCAATGAAACTATCCCCCCTTCAAAAACGATCGCGGCCATTTACGGAGAAAAAACCGATGTAAACGCCGAACTTATCATCCCTACGCGATTCAAAACCCTCGACCTGATACCCGGAGGCTTCACCCTTGCAGGCAATGTAGCCGACGTCGCACAGAGATTCGACGCCGGAAGAAGGCTCCAGGGATACCTAAGAAAAAAAAAGGAAGGCTATGACTTCATTTTCATTGACTGTCCGCCGGATATCGGCATCTACACACTGAATGCTTTTGTCGCTTCGGACTTTGTCATTGTGCCCATCCAGCCCGAGCGCCTGGCGCTCGAAGGATTCAGCCAGCTCCAGGAAAAAATCGAAATGATCCAGTCCTTCGGAGAAAAGATCCGGCTTTTCGGCGTTATTACTACCATGCTCGACGAGCGGACGCTGTCGCAGCGTGACTGGTTTACCCAGATACAGACCGCTTTCGAGGACATTCACCTGGGTATTTTCCACAGGGCGAC
>JAAYJB010000424.1 GCA_012523155.1 Synergistaceae bacterium
ACGCCGACGATGACAAACAGGGCCATGGTCATTACTGTAAGGACCGCCTTGTAGACTGCAGTTAAAATGACCAGCAGATTTTTCATGAGCCTGCACCTCACTTGGGAGAGTAGAGCGGGAGAATGTCTCCTCCGTTTTTCAGGACGATGATCTTCGCTCCAGGTCCCGCCATGGAGAGGGCACGATCGATTCCTTCCTGGGGAGTTTCCGCGAAAATAAAGCCCAGTTTTTCAGAGGTGCTTCTTTCAATGCCCGGGCAAACTATGATCCCTTTTCCCTTGTCCCTGATGATCCTTCCAACGTGGACGATGTGGGCGGCCATGGTCAGATCGTCGAATTCCCCCCGGTCAACCATATCTTTCACCTGCTGAAAGGGCAGGTATCCGATCTCGGAGAGTTCCGGATGTCCCTGGGCTACCCCCTCGGGGCACGGAGTAACAGTTACGAGGATCCCCCCCTGTTTCAGGGGAAGGTCCCCCGCGTATATCCCCTTGGCAGCCTGCCAGAGCTCGCTGTCAGCCGGGAATGTATCAGTGACCACAATATCGGCGTACTCGGAGAAGGGGATGCCGTAAATCTCCCGGGATGCTTCACAGCCCGCGACATGGGCTTTTTCAGGGTCTCCGCACACACACCTGTAAATCCGCTCTTCCCGGTCTAGGACAACGTTCATTATGAACGAGAGCCGGGCCTTTTTTGCCACTGCGTTCATTTCCCGCCGGACGGGGTTGTCGATCGTTCCCATGATATCCGCCCCGTCGTAAAGGGCGCTCACCCAGTGGGTCTGCCCCGTGGTGACAACTCCGGATACACCGGGCTGAACGATCTTTGCCCCGCCTGAGAAACCCGCCACCCGGTGAGGAGTGATGTGTCCGAGGGCGATCACGTGGTCGTATTCAAGAAGGAGCCTGTTGATCCAGACCTCGGTGCCGTGTTCGGTCGTCCCGAGGTTCGCCAGTTTGCTTTCATCATGGGCGTCATGCTGGAATACCCGTATCTTCTGGAGAAGGTCTTTCCCGACTTTTGCCTCCACCTCTGCCTTGCTCATGAAGCGGTGAGTCCCCAGCGCGATCAGGATGGCAGTCCGGTCGGAAGAGATTCCCCCTGATGACAGTTCCTCGAGCAGAAGGGGAAGCAGACGAGCCGTAGGGGTCGTGCGGGTGTTGTCGTCGATCAGGATCAGGGCGGAATTGCCTTTCCCGACCATGTCCTTGAGACGCGGGGTTCCGATGGGTTCCCGGAGGGCCCTTTTCACCTCTTCCAGGTCGCCTCCCCGGGCAATTTCCGCTGTCCTCGGGGCAAGGACGGCCATCAGATTCTCATCAGGAATGACCGCATCTCCGAAACCTTCGTACGGAAAAGTAATTCGTGCCATGGCGCACCTCCTCGTTAGATTTTCTTCGGGGGTGTCAGTCCGAACTCCCCGGCGAATTCCTCAAGCATTTCAAACGTGGCGTTATCAAGCTGGACGCCTTTAGCCACTGCTTCTTCCCTGCGGATCGCTTCCTTCTCGCCGTGGATATACACCCTTTCGTTCCCTTCCGAAGGGGCGGAGGAACGGAGAGCGTCCAGCATATTCCCGACCCTTTGCCGTATGTCATTTTCATCTCCGAACAGATCAAGCCGCGTAGCGGAGAAGAAATGCCCGACGTTGGCATCAATGGTCTGGAAAACGTCCCGCGTCCACGGCCCTCCGGCGAGAGGACCGCAGAGGATCTCCACGAGCATTGAGAGCCCGTAGCCCTTATGCCCGCCCATCAGTTCCGTAGCGCCGCCGAGAAAGAGAAGCCCTCCCCATTTTCCTGTGGGGTCGGCCAGTATGGAAGTGGCCTCGGAAGGATCAGTGACAGTTTCCCCTGACTCGCCAACGAACCAGCCTTCCGGTATATCGAGCCCTCTGCGCTTGTAGACTCCCAGTTTTCCCCTGGGAGCCGTAGTGGTCGCCATGTCCAGAAGCCACGGGAGATCCCTGTCGGAAGGAATGCCCACTGCTATGGGGTCTGTTCCGAGAAGCCTCTCCTTGCCGAGGGTGGGAACAGCGCAGCGGATGGTATTGGTGAAGGCGCTTCCCATGAGTCCTTCTTTCACGGCCATTTCCGCCCACAGGCCGGCCATTCCGAAATGATTGGAGTTCCTCACGGATGCGAAGCAGGTCCCGTTTGCCTTCGCCTTCTCGATGACCTTCTTCATGGTGAACTCTGAAATATGGGCCCCAACGCCGTAATGTCCGTCCACAACAAGTGAAATGGGAGTCTCGTGGACTATTTCAGGATCGGCTGCGGGATTGGCGTGTCCCGCCTCAAGCTCGTTCCTGTACACCTTGAGTCTTGTGACACCATGGGAAGATACACCCCGCGCGTCAGCCTCAGCGAGTACCCATGCCGTTATCCCGGCCTTGGAGGCCGGGTAGCTGATTTTCTCGAGAATCGAGGCAGCGAGCTCAACAAGAGATTCATATGGTATCCGGTCGTAACCCACCGGTTATCCCCTCTTTCTTTTTTTAAAATCGTAGTGTTAAACAATATGCAGTAATAAGAACCGGCTTTTGAATTATACTGCCTTTTTTCTTTTTTGGGAGCCTTGTTATCCTCCCTGATTTTCAGTCAATGAAGTCTCTTCGTCCGTTATTTCCTCTTTTGCGGGGCAAACAGGGCCATCCGGCTGGTGAACTAATTTTATTCCGGTAACCTCCAGGATCTCCCGTTCATCCAGTGTTTCTCTCTCCACCAGTGCGGCAGCAAGTGCGTCAAGAGAGGCCCGGTGCAGAGTCAGAAGCCTCCTTGCTTCATCATGGCACTCATTGATGATTTTGAGCACTTCCTCGTCTATGGCTTTCCCCGTCTCTTCACTGTACGGTTTTGCTCCCCCGAAAATGCCGGGGCCTGCGAGATAGGGGTTTTCTCTCGGCGCGAGCTGCACCATCCCCAACCGTTCGCTCATTCCCCAGCGTGTCACCATTCTGTAGGCCAGGCCGGTAGCCTGCTCGATATCGCTTTCAGCTCCTGTTGTTTTCGTGCCGTAGACGATCTCCTCAGCTGCCCTGCCTCCAAGTATGCCCACGATCCGGCCCCGGAGATAGGATTCGGGATAGTTGTAGCGGTCGCTCTCGGGCCTCTGGTAGGTGACGCCGAGAGCCTGCCCCCTGGGCATAATGGTGACCCGATGCACGGGATCGGCTCCCGGTACGGCCAACCCGAGTACAGCGTGCCCCCCCTCGTGATAGGCGATCCGCTCCCTGTCCGCTGTACTCAGGAGGAGAGGACGCTCAGGCCCGAGGACGATTTTTTCAAGTGCATCGGTAAAGTCCTTTGACCGGACTTCATCCTGTCCGCGCCTTGCCGCCAGGAGGGCTGCCTCGTTCACCAGGTTCTTCAGGTCCGCGCCGGAGAATCCGGGAGTCGTTGCCGCGACTTCCCCGAGGCTGACATGATCGTCCAGGGGTATACCCCTGGTATGGACCTTCAGTATGGCTTCCCGCCCGGGCCTGTCCGGGAGGTTCACCATCACACGCCTGTCAAACCTTCCCGGGCGCAGAAGAGCTTTGTCAAGGACTTCCGGCTGGTTTGTCGCCGCCAGTACGATGACGCCGCTCCTGCTGGAAAAACCATCCATCTCCGTCAGTATCTGGTTGAGGGTCTGCTCCTGCTCGCTTGAGCCGCCGATCGCGGTCTGGCCGCGGGCACGGCCTATGGCATCGAGCTCATCGATGAATATGATCGCGGGAGCGTTCTCCCGTGCCTGTGCGAAGAGATCACGTACTCTTGCGGCACCGACCCCCACGATCATCTCCACGAATTCCGATGCGCTCATTGAGAAAAACGGGACACCGGCTTCTCCGGCAACGGCTTTTGCAAGGAGCGTTTTGCCGGTTCCCGGCGCCCCCACGAGAAGTATGCCCTTCGGAGCGGTTCCTCCCAGCCTGGTGTACTTTTCCGGATCCTTCAGAAAGTCGACGATCTCTACCAGCTCGTTTTCCGCCTCGTCGATGCCTGCCACGTCTTCGAAGGTCACTTTTTCCTCCGTTTCACTGTCGTAGCGGCGGGCCTTGCTTTTTCCCAGTCCCATCAGCCCTCCCCCGATCCCCTGGCCGGCCGATCTCCGGAAGAGCCAAATGTAGAAAAGTATAAAGAGAAGCCCCGGACCGAATCCGTAGAGGATGCTCTCCCAGATTGTCCGCTCCTCATGCATGGGACGGGCGCTTATCTCAACCCCGTGATTGATAAGAAACGTTTCCAGCCCGCTTTCGATAAAGGAGGGAAGCGTTGTTGTAAAAAATGTTACGTTCTTTTTCGTCCCGGTTGTTCCGGTTTTTGCGGCTTCCGGCGATACGAAAGAAACAGGAGTGCGAAAGTCCCCCCACACGTTTTCTCCCTTATTGTATATCGCATGGACGTTTCCCCTCGACACCTCTTCGCGGAACAGGGTGTAGGGGATCGTTGCCGGAGCCTCGGCATCCGGGGTAAGAAACGATACCATGAGGTAGTTCAGGGCGAGGATGGCCAGAAACCATAACCAGATCCTGTTCGGAGGCAGTTTCTCCTTGTTTTTCCCTTTAGGACGTACCTTCCTGCTGTTCCAGGGGGCGGTGCGCCCGGTATCTCTGAACGTGCTGCCCTGCTGCTGTTTTGCGTCTCTCAAGGCGCTTCTCCTCCTCCGTCCGCACTGCTGCGAAGACGCCGCTTCCGCGGATTTTTGTTCCGCCTGTCCGGTTTTAGCAAGGAACCTGCGGTCATACTTATTATACTTCCTTCCGCCATTTCCGCAGTAAAGGAAGGGGATTTTTATCTGCAAAATACCCCCGGGACCTCAGCGAATGCGGATGTGTTTTCTCCGGGGAGGATAAGGCCATTTTCGCGGGCAGGATGATAAAACTTCCGGTTTGGTGTATTGTTAGCTGGAATTCACCCTGAAATACAAACAGAGGGGAGCTTCGGAAATATGAATACAGAATTCTCGAACCTGTACAGCCACGGTTTCGTTAGGGTTGCTGCATGCGTGCCTGTTGTCAGGGTAGGAGATCCGGCCTTCAACGCTGAGAAAAGCCTGGATCTGCTGAGGAAAGCCCACGGTCAGAAAGCAGTGCTCGCCGTCTTTCCGGAGCTGGGGATCTCCGCATACTCCTGTGATGACCTTTTCTTTCAGGACGCGATCCAGAACACGGCGCTCGAGGGGCTCGGCAGGATCCTCGATTCATCTGCGGAGATGAGCATTGCGGCAGTGGTGGGACTTCCTCTGAAGATACGGGATGCCCTTTTCAACTGTGCAGCAGTCCTCTTCAGGGGAAAGATCCTCGGTATCGCCGTGAAAAGCTTTCTTCCGAACTACCGGGAGTTCTACGAAATGCGCCATTTCAAGCCTTCCTCCGACCTGCCCGTGGATTCCCTCGATATATTGGGACAGAAAGACATCCCCTTGGGAGCGGACCTTATTTTCGAGGCAGACGACATCCAGGATTTCAGGCTGTTTTGTGAGATCTGTGAAGATCTCTGGACTCCCGTTCCGCCCTCATGCCATGCAGCTCTCCACGGCGCGACCGTTATAGCAAACCCCTCCGCATCGAATGTGACTATCGGAAAGGCTGATTACAGGCGTTCCCTTGTCTCGAACCAGTCAGCAAGGTGTATCGCCGCATATGTGTATGCGGGTGCCGGCCCCGGAGAGTCCACCACGGACCTCGCATGGGACGGCCACGCACTGGTTGGCGAGAACGGTGAAATACAGGCTGAATCGGAGCGGTTCTCAAGGAATTCCCAGGTGATCCTGGCGGATGTCGATCTCGGGCGCCTCGTGAAGGACAGGATGACTCTGACCACTTTCTCCGGGGGGAGCGGAAGAAACGGGAAATGCTCTTTCAGGAGGGTGCGGATCCCTCTGGAAGCTCCCCGCGGAAGAATTCCTCTTCTTCGTTCTGTCCCACGTTTTCCCTATGTTCCTTCGGACCCTGCGGTCAGAGAGGAGCGCTGCAGGGAGATATTCAACATCCAGGTCCACGGGCTGGCAAAAAGAATGGAGTCGACGGATATTTCTAGCCTTGTAATAGGGGTATCGGGAGGTCTGGACTCTACCCATGCGCTTCTCGTGTGTGCCCGGACAATGGACCTTCTCGGACTGCCAAGGACAAACATAAAGGCATATTCGCTTCCCGGGTTCGCCACGTCGGGCAGGACGGCCTCGAACGCGAAGAAGCTTATGGATGAACTGGGAGTCAGTGGGGCGGAGATAGATATCCGTCCCGGCTGCATGCAGATGCTCAAGGACATGGGGCACCCTTTTGCCGATGGCAGCCCCGTGTATGACGTTGCCTTCGAGAATGTTCAGGCCGGCCAGAGGACATCGCTGCTCTTCCGGATCGCCGGTGCTGAGAAGGCCATGGTCATGGGCACAGGCGACCTGAGTGAACTGGCCCTGGGGTGGTGCACCTACGGGGTAGGGGATCACATGTCCCACTACAACGTGAATGCAAGCCTTCCGAAAACGTTGATCCAGTACCTTGTCCGGTGGGCCGCTTCCGGTGATTTGTTCGGCCCCGGTGCGTCCCCTGTTCTCCACAATATCCTCGGGACGGAGATAAGCCCGGAACTTGTTCCCGGTACAGGCGGAGAAGGACCGTCCCAGAGCACCGAGGCGGTTATAGGCCCGTACGAGCTCCAGGACTTTACCCTCTTTTATGCCCTCAGGTACGGTTATCTGCCGTCAAAAATCGCCTTCCTCGCATGGAGTGCCTGGAGAGACAGGGAAACCGGGGAATGGCCGGACATCCCGCCGGAAAAGCGGCGGCAGTACACGCTGCAGGAGATAAAACAATGGCTTTCGGTCTTCGTACACAGGTTCTTCAAAATCAGCCAGTACAAGAGGTCCTGTGTGCCAAACGGGCCCAAGGTCGGCACGGGGGGCTCGCTTTCCCCGAGAGGGGACTACCGTGCGCCGAGCGACGGTGAATCAGCTCCCTGGGAAGAGGACCTCCGAAATATCCCCGGTACTGATACCTGAGAGAAAACGTGGATGCAATACCTGAAAAAAAGCTCCCCGCCTCGCCCGAGGGGGGGAGCTGACTGTCTGCCCTTTCGGAGAA
>JAAYJB010000425.1 GCA_012523155.1 Synergistaceae bacterium
GAACACCCCTCGTCCTCGCAAAATCCTCGTCGTATGAGAATGCGGCTATCTCCCTGCTCCAGGGGATCCCGACGGACATTGCCGCCGCCAGGAGCGCCGCCATGAGATGCAGGTCTTCCGGTGTTACGGCAAGGATACTTCCGAAGAGGTAACTCATGAGGTCGGAACCGTATCCCGGGGTAAGATCGGCGAAGATTATCCCGGCAGCCATTCCGGAAGCCCAAATGACGCCGATTATGGAATCAGCCCTGGCAGCTTTTTTCAGCATCACCCACGCCATAAACAGGGCAAGGGCGAGGGAGAAGCCCACCGCTCCAACCCGGGGAGAAATACCTGCATAGAGGGCGAGTCCCACCCCTCCGTAAGCTGCATGGGCCACGCCACCGGCCAGGATCACGTACCGCTTCACAACCACCATGGTTCCAAGAATGCCGCACAGCGCACTGCACAAAAGGGCAGCCCAAAGAGCGTTCCTCATGAAGTCAAACTGAAGAAGTTCAATCATGATCACATTTTCCTTCCCCGTGAACTGCGAGCACCCTGTGTGGGACGCCGTGTGCAATAAGTTCAACGGGACACCTTCCCCATACCTGTTCCATCACGCCCGGACGGATCTCCGCCGAATCGTGGTAAAACACCTTCCGGTTCACGCACGCTATTGCCGTCGCATGTCCCGAAACTGCCGACATATCGTGGCTCACCAGCACGACCGTCATTCTTCCCCGAAGTTCCCCCAGGAGTGTCAGCAGCATATCCCTGGTATCCGGGTCGATGCTGGCAAGCGGTTCGTCGAGAAAAAGCACCCTGGGATCGGAAGCAAGCCCCCGTGCAATAAGCACCCTCTGGCGCTGCCCCTGGGAGAGTTCTCCCATGGACCTTCCCGCCATACCATCCATTTTCAGGGACCTGAGCGCCTCCATGGCAGCACTGCGGTCCTCTCCGGAGTACCGTATCCCCCTTCGGCCCGGCAGCCCGATCCTTCCCTGGAGCACAACCTCAAGGACTGTAATGGGGAAATATCTGTTCCGGCCGGCATCCTGAGGCACATATCCCGCAACTCCCCGGTCTGCTCCCGGTCTTTCACCGAAAATGGAAATTTTTCCCGAAAGCGGGAAGAGAAGCCCGAGGGCAAGTTTCAGGAGCGTTGTTTTTCCTCCTCCGTTCGGACCGAGAATAATAAGAAATTCCCCCGGGGGAACAGAGAAAGTTGCACCCTGCAGAACCATCTCTCCCCCGTAGGAAAAATTCACGTCCTGAAACGAAAGGGCCGTGCCTTTGCCTGCCATGAGATCACATTTCCTTCCCTGAAGCGCATTAATTGAAAATACCGGTCATTTTTCATTTCCTGAAACTATCCGCCCGTCTGTTCAGGCGCACTCTTTTTCAGGCCTTTTATTGCCCCTGCAAGTGTACCCCACTTCGAACCGTGAGAAAAGAGCGTATCCGGGAGGCATGAGGTACAATAACTGAAAATAAACCATTTCCGTACGAACGGAGGCAAAAAAATGAAGGGCATTCTTGAAGAAGCGAGATCCATGTCGGAAGAAATAACCGCATGGCGGCGGCATCTCCACGAAATTCCCGAGCTGGGCCTGGAAACACCTAAAACCGCTGCCTTTATTGTGCAGGAACTGAAAAAAATGGGAGTCGGGGATATACGGGAAAAAATTGGAGGATGGGGAGTGGCCGCCGTCATCAAGGGGAGCCTTCCCGGAAAAGTGCTCGCCATACGGGCGGA
>JAAYJB010000426.1 GCA_012523155.1 Synergistaceae bacterium
ATCTTCTGGGTAAGGCGGGGTTCTCCGTCTCTGTTTCCGGGAATATCGGGTCTTCACTGGCGGATGCGGCGTTGCGGTCATGGGATTATATCGTTATCGAACTCAGCAGTTTCCAGCTCCACTGGAATACATCCCTTTCCTGTGATGTCGCGGTCGTGACGAACCTGGCCCCGGATCATATCGACTGGCACGGGAGTTACGAAGAGTACGTGAAGTCGAAGTCAAAAATTTTGTGGACCCTTAAGCCGGAAGGAGCCGCTGTATTCCAGGAGCGCGACAGGGAGCTTCTCGGAACCGACAATTGTCCGGGAAGAGCAGTAGGATTCAGGTGGAACAGCGATGCCCGGGGCAACTCTGAAACGGAATTAACCGCCGATGAAACCGAGAGAGCTGTTTTTTTAAGCTCAGCTTCAGGAAGGACCAAGTTATTTGATTTTGATTCGCTGCCCCTTATCGGGAAGCACAACATCGAAAACGGGGCAATGGCGGCCGGCGTACTGAAGCTTCTTGAGATAGGCGGAAAATATGACGGGTACTTTGCGGGGTTCAGAGGACTGCCCCACCGGTGTGAAAAAGTGGCCGAAATCGCCGGAATTCTTTATATCGATGATTCAAAAGGTACCAATGTTGCGTCAACGACGACGGCACTAGGTTCAATCCCGGGACGGAAGGTCATTATACTTGGTGGTCAGGGGAAGGGAGAAGATTACGCACCCCTTGCCGAAGCGGTACAAAAAGAGGCTTCTGCGGCAGTTGTGATGGGGGAGGAACGGCAGAAGATCTCTGATGCCCTTAGGAAGGCCGGCTTCAAACAGGTTATCGAAGCCTCGGGAATGGAAGATGCTGTGGCGAAGGCATCCTCGGCCCTGCAGGGGAAAGGTGTCGTCCTGCTCTCTCCGGCTTGTACAAGCTGGGATATGTATCCGAACTATAAAAAACGAGGAGAGCATTTCAGAAATATAGTCCTCGGCATGGAGAGATAGACAATGAGATCAGAAGGCGTAATGATTCGGGAAAATGAAGTAAGAAGAACAGGTGTTGATCCGCTTCTTTGGATCATCCCACTTCTGTTGTCGTTTTTCGGTATCATGATGATCTTTTCTCTTACGTCCCATACATCGCTCGAGGAGTACGGGTCACCGTTCGCCCTCGGGCTGAAGCAGCTTCAATGGCTTTTTGTGGGGCTTGGGGGAATGCTTTTCATGTATATGATCCCCCTGGCTTTCTGGAGAAAATACAGTGGTGTCCTATGGCTTTTTGCACTTGTTCTTTTGATCCTCACTCTTATACCCGGAATCGGCATAAAAGCCGGCGGTGCGAGGCGGTGGCTCGGGTTCGGAGGACTCCGCTTTCAGCCCATAGAGATGCTTTCGCTGGCAGTCGCAGTTCATCTTTCGAGGCTTCTGAACACATCGGAAAAAAGAGGGCTTTCAGCCTTTTTCACCGTGACGTCTCCGGTCCTCTTTATTTCTGTGCTTCCGCTTCTTTTCCAGCCGAATATGGGAGGAACGATCCTTATTTTCGGACTTGTGATGGCGATCCATGTCAACTGTCGTGGATGGGGCTGGCCGATCCTTTTCGGGGGAGCAGGCTTCTCGGTTTTCTTCATGCTTATTCTGAAGGAAGGATACAGGCTCAGGCGGTACATCGCTTTCCTTGACCCCTGGGAACAGCCCATGGACAGTGGTTTTCAGGTTATCCAGGGTCTGGTAGCTTTTTCCAACGGAGGGCTGTTCGGGGTAGGAATCGGCAAGGGGCTGCAGAAGCTGAATTATCTTCCGGCAGCCCATACGGATTACATTTTTGCGACCATCGGGGAAGAATTCGGTTTCATCGGGACATTTGCGGTTTTATTTTTCTTCCTGCTCTGGGCGGTACGGGCCTGTGCTGCTTATAAAGACGCATCCGATCCGTTTCTTTCGACCCTTGTCTGGGCAGTCTCCGTTTCCGTTCTCATACCAATGTTCATTAATCTCGGCGGTGTTCTCAAGCTTATACCTCTTACGGGAATACCTCTCCCGTTTATCAGTTACGGCGGCAGTTCCCTCCTGTTTATGTGGGCCAAGATCGGCCTGCTCATGAGAGTCTGCAGGGAGGTGAGCCTGCAGTGACACGTTTATGTATTGCAGCCGGAGGAACCGGAGGCCATATTTTTCCTGCCATTGCTTTCGCGGAATGGGTCCTGTCCAATGAACCTGGGGTATCCATATCCTTTGTCTGCGGTTCCAGGCCTATGGAGAATGAGATATACGCTTCAAGAGGTTATGTGCCTCTGTGTCTGCCCCTGAGCGGATCGCCGTTCGGAGCTCCCGGTTTTGTCGCCTGTCTCAGGAGATGGAAAGAGACCGTTTCATCGTGGTTTTTCTTCAGGAATTTCCTCAGAGAGGAGGAATGTGATTGCTGCGTACTTTTCGGTGGATACGTTTCCTTTATTCCTCTGCTGGCATGTCATATAAGAGGAATACCGACGGTGGTCCACGAGCAGAACGGGGCCGCCGGGAAAATCACCCGTCTCGCCTCGAAATTGGGCAAGACGGTCGCGTCGGGATGGAATGTCTGCCGCCCGTTAAAACCCGGACGGTTTGTTTCCACGGGAATCCCCGTGAGAGCCTTTGAACAAAAAAAACGCGGGGACGCGTGGAATAGACTGACAAAAGGAAAACCATTCCCGAAAAATAATATTATTGGAGTTCTGGGCGGTTCCCTTATGAGCGAACGGCTGATACAATTATTGGGATGTGTGGTTCAGGATATGGAGTCACAAAAGCTTACATATCTTTTGCTTGGTGAGCCAAATGATCGTATTAGGGATGATTTTTTTACACAGCATCCTGAAAATGCCGTCTTTTTGGGAAGGCAATGGGATATGTCCGACTTCTATTCAGTCATTGATGCAGCTGTAGCGAGGGGAGGGGCTTCCACCCTCTCTGAGCTGATGGCATGGAAAATACCTTCAGTCATTATCCCATGGAGGGAAGCTGCGGACAATCACCAGGAAATGAATGCCGAGTGTTTCGTAAATATGGCCGCAGGGGAAATGTGGCGGGAGGATGACCCGCTTGATGACCTGCGGGATAAGATTTTGCGTGTCCTCCGGAACATAAATGAGCATGAGAAGAGATTTTCGGAGGGGGATGAGTCTGAACGTTTGTGGCGGCTTATCTCGTCCAGTACTGGAAGGGAGATAAATTATCGTGGATAACTTCATTAAGGGCTTAACGGGAATACGTCGGATTCATCTCATGGGTATAGGCGGAGCGGGGATGAGCGGGCTTGCTCTCCTCCTGGCAGAGCTGGGCTTTGAAGTCAGCGGATGCGATATGATCCATACCTCCTATGTAGATAAGGTTCTCAAGGAAGAGATCGCTGTAGTACTGGGACACGGGCGCGGACATATGGACAAGTTTCTGCCGGATCTGCTGGTGTACAGCAGTGCGATTCCCGATGACAACGAGGAAATAAGAGCCGCGCAGGAAAAAGGAATTTCTGTTGCGAAAAGAGGCGAAGTGCTGAGCTGGATCTTCGATTCCAGGTTTGGCATAGGGATTGCCGGAACGCACGGAAAAACAACGACTTCTTCCATGATAGCGCTCATACTTGAACAGGCCGGACTTCATCCGACACTCGCCATAGGAGGAGAATTGTGTGATATAGGTGTCAACGCCAAGCTTGGCGACGGAAAATACATGGTGGCCGAGCTTGATGAAAGCGACGGGTCTTTTGAAAAATTCCATCCGGATATTGCCGTGGTCACAAATGCGGACTGGGATCACGTCAATCATTATCCTACTTTTGACAGTGTGATCGATGCCTTTACCCGCTTTACATCAAACCCGAAAGACGACGGCCTGCTGGTTTTGTGCGCGGAAGATGCAGGACTGGGGAAAATAATGGCGAAAGGTCCCCTTCCTAAAAAAGCGATCACCTACGGCTGGGGAGCCGGCTGGACATGGGGGGCCTTCAACGTACGGCACAATCACGGCGGGGGAGTGTTCTTCTCGCTCGCACATGAAGGTGTCCATGTGGACGAGATCGAGCTCTCAGTATCCGGAGATCACAACGTCCTCAACGCCCTCGCTGCCTGTGCGGTAGCCCATTATATCGGCATCCCCTTCCCGATGATCAAGAAGACGCTCAGGGAATTCAAGGGTGCAAAAAGACGCCTGCAGCACATGGGATGCGTCAACGGCATCGAAGTGTACGATGATTACGGACATCATCCGAGAGAGATAGCGGCGACACTCGGCGCGGTCAGCAGAATGTTCCCCGAGAAGAGGATCCATGTGGCTTTCCAGCCCCACCGGTACACGCGGACCCAGGCCCTGTACAGGGAGTTTGCTTCCGTTCTTTCCGCTGCTGATACAGTGATTCTTCTCCCGGTATACCAGGCGGATGAAGAGCCGATCGCTGGAGTATCATCGGCTCTTATCGAGGATCACCTGGAGAAACAGTCGGGTGTCGAAAGCGTGCTTTGTTCTTCCTTTGAGGAAGCCGCCTCAGAACTGGAGCGGAGATCCGAACCCGGTGACCTTATTCTCACCATAGGAGCAGGAGATATCAGCAACGTAGGAGAGTTGTTCATTGAAAAAATTCGTTCGGAGGTTGTGCATGCCTGACCGATGCTGAGAGGATACATCCGGAGTTTTCACCGGGAAGAGAATCACGTCCTCTCCATTTGTCTGCAGAGAGTTATTTTATGGGAAAATTTCTTTTTTTCCTGTTGTTAACGGCTTTTTTTTCAGGTGCGGCAGTTTCAACCGAGGGATATTTCCAGTTTTTCAGTCTTGACAGCCTTGTTGTAAAGGTTGAAGATCCGGTGGCTGAATCGTTTTTCTGGAAAAATATCGGTCCGGATGAGCTGCGTTTCTGGCCCCTTTTTTTATGGCGCGCCGATGAGCTTAAAAAAAAGATAGAGACTGAGTCGCCGCTGTCGCTAAAACTCACAGGGAACGGGGTATTTCGTTTTTATGCAGAGCTTATGCCGTTGCAGCCCTGGATCCTTGTACACTGGAAAGACAAGAATTTTTACCTTACAAAAGACGGCCTCATCTGGGATGCAGGGCACAGTCTGAATAAATCCCTCGCGGGAATAAAAGATCCGGAGGGGCCTCCGTTTTTCCTTGCGGATGATCTTCCATCCCCGTCGCAGGACCCGGATGGAGAAAATCTCGTAATGAAATCGGTTCTTCCCGTAGAATTTTTTGCCGATTGGGTGGAGGGACTTGAAACAAGCGGCTGGATGCCTCATACTGAAACCGTGGAGGTTTCAAGAAGGGAAGGCCGGTATCTTCTCAGCTTGAATCTGAAAATTCGCAGCAGGACCGTACGCATTCTTCTCAGGGGAGATGTGCCGCGGTGGAAAGATCTTTCATCTGCCGTCTCCCAAATTCTTCATCAGTTACAATTTTCTGGTGAAAACATTATAATAGATACCACATACACCGACAGAATCATTGTCCGTAATGTGGCCGGCGGCGGTCAGGAAGGGAGCGGGAAATAAGTGTACAAAGAGCCGGAAATACTAGTCGGGCTGGACCTTGGTACGAGCAAAATCGCCGTTGTCGTGGCGGAAAGGGATTCCCGTTTCCAGGAAGCTCAAATTATCGGGGTCGGGTACGCGCCGTCCCAGGGAATACGAAAAGGCCTGATCATAAACCTTGAACAGGCTGTCCGTTCAGTGAGACATGCTGTCAAGGACGCAGAAAACATGGTCGGTTTTGAGATATCCGAGGCTACTGTATCCTTCAGCGGCATTGATGTTGCATCGGTCACGTCCCGGGGAATGATTTCACTCGGGAGAACACCGAGGCAGGTCTCCATTTCTGATGTGGAGCGGGTTATAGAGGCAGCTCAAAGTGAACTTTCCATTCCTTCGAATCGGGTGACCCTTCATACTATCCCGGTGAAGTATTCCATTGACGGAAACTCCGGAATCGACGATCCCCTGGGAATGACCGGCATACGTCTTGAAATGGAACTCCAGTCAGTTATCATACCGACGACGGTGGTCCAGAATATCATTAATTGCGTGGAAACCGCAGGCGTCGAAGTGAACGGTCTTGTTATAAAGTCCCTGGCAAGCGCACTCGGAGCGCTCACGGACGAGGAAACCCGCGCAGGTGTGATCTCTCTCTGCATCGGGGGAGGAACGACCGGAGTGGCACTGTATACTGACGGAAGGCCTGTCAAGCTGTCCATAATTCCCATAGGCGGGGATCACATCACCAATGACCTCGCATACGTCATGAAAATTCCCATAAGCAAGGCTGAAGAGATCAAGAAGATGGTCTCGCTCGCTCCTGAAGGAGATGAAGAGGAGCTTGACGTGGACGTACGGGGAAAGACGAAGACATTCAATAGCCGTGAAGCGTCAGAGGTTGTCAACTGCAGGCTTGAGGAACTTTTCGGAGAACATGTGATCCACCAGCTCTCGGACTATACGCTTCACATGTTTCCTGCAGGCGTTGTTTTATCAGGCGGTGTGGCAAAAACTCCGGGGGTTGAATTTTTTGCCTCGGAACTCTTGAACCTGCCCGTCAGAATTGCCGAGCCCCTGGATATGTACCAGATGCCTCCGGGCAGGAACGACTGTGAATATACGACTGTTGCAGGAATTGTCCGATACATGACAAGCAAGGAGAGAAATCCGTACCGTTTTATCGAGACACCAATCTCGCAGCTTCGGTCCGGGTCATCATTCGGCCCTTTGCAGCCTCCGCCCGGCAAGAATGCCCGAAAGCCGGCAAATTTCTCAAGGGAAGGGTTTCGTGGGGTTGTAGAGTATATAAAAAAATCAGTAAAGGAGCTTTTCTAGGTGCCGCATTCCGCATTTGGGGAGGAAATGAATATGGAGCACGTATTTCAGGTTAATGATACTCCGAGGCCCCACCGGGAGGAAATCAAGGTTATCGGCATTGGAGGCGGCGGCGGAAACGCACTGAACCACATCATTAGAAGCGGAGTTTCCGGCGTTCATTTTATCGCGGCGAATACGGACGTAGGGGCTCTGCAGCTGTCACAGGCTCCGACGAAGGTAACCCTCGGCGAAAAACTTACGAAAGGTCTTGGCGCTGGTTCGGATCCTGAGGTAGGAATGAACAGCGCGAAGGAATCGGTTGACAAGATCCGTGAAGTGGTTGCAGGGGCAGATATGGTGTTTCTGACAGCTGGAATGGGCGGAGGAACAGGGACCGGGGCATCCCCGATAATTGCTGAAGTCGCAAAGGAATCCGGCGCCCTTGTGGTGGCAGTAGTGACTTTTCCCTTCTCCTTCGAGATGAACAGGAGGAGAAAACAGGCAATGACAGGGATCGCCACCCTCAAAGAGAAGGTGGACGCTCTCCTCGTAGTGGAAAATGACCGGCTGCTTGAACTTACCGATGAAAAAACAAAACACGCTGATGCATACCGGCTTGCGGACGAGGTGCTCCGCCAGGCTGTCCAGGGGGTTACCGACCTCATACTAAAACCGAGCCTCATCAACGTAGACTTTGCAGACGTGCGGACCGTAATGCAGAACGCAGGCTCCGCGATTATGGGAATAGGCATCGGAGAAGGGGAGAACAGGGCGGAAGCTGCCGCAAAGACGGCAATAAAGTCGCCTCTCATGTCCATACCCATGAAGGGCGCAAAAGGCATTCTCTTCAATATTACGGGCGGTACCGATCTCGGCATCCATGAGATAAGGAAGGCAGCCCAGATCATAACTGAAACAGCGGACGAAGACGCCATAGTGATCTGGGGCCACACGGTCTCGGAGGAGATGTCGGACAAGATCCAGATCACGGTTATCGCCACGGGCTTTTCCTCTGAAAAGGAAAAACGGACAGTAACCAATTTCAAGGCTGCCCCGAAAGCGAAGCCCATTGGAGTGGTACTGGAGGAGACGGAAATGCTCACTGCTCAGGATGAGGACCTTTTTACAATGAGCGGTGTTCCCAAGAACCCGTACGATATACCGTCGATCCTCCGCAAGAGCCAGAAAAACGATAAGTAGGGCTTTTGAGGAAGATATCCTTGTAACAGATTCCTGGGGCAGCGGGCTGCCCCAATCAGGATCAGTGTGCTGAAGGCAGGAATCTTGCAAAGGATTCCTGCCTTTTTGTTTCCGACAGGAAACTGTAATCAGGAATTTTTACGTAAGTATGAGCTCAGTACCAGGAGCTGGACAAGGGAGGGATTGAAATGTCCACAAGAGAGAGCAGAAGGCTCAAGGAAAAGAGATCTATCATTCCTTTCGGGGATATAATGCTCCCTGTAATCGGCCTTGTGGCGGTCGGCCTCCTTATCGTAGGAGTGAAGCTTTTTTTTCTTTCGGGACCTAAGGCACCTTCTTATTCGCCTGTTTCGCAGCAGCTCCCGGCGGCCCGCCAGGAAGCTCCCCCGAAAGCGGAGGCAGTCCCCGCAGAGCAGGTGGGCTCAAGACCAGCACAGCAGACTATTCCGGTAAAAGAAGGACCGGTCCTTGCCGCACCGGTCGGCGGACAGACTGCCGCAGCATCGCCTGGCAGGGCGCAGCCAAATGAAAATGCAACGGCAAGACCGGTGAAACAGACGGCACCGGCGAGGAAACCGGAGCCTGCAGCGCCTCAGAAACCAGCCCCCTCGGCAGGCAGCAGCAAGTGGGGGGTACAAATAGGAGCTTTCACGACGAACAGCCGCGCTGAAACAGCCAGGCAGCAGGCAATCAAGGCTGGATATTCACCGGTGATCCGGACGGCAGTCGTAAAGGGAAAGAAATACTATAGGGTCGTCGTTCCGGCAGGCAATGAACGAAGGGACGCCAACGAACTCTCAGCGAGATTGAAAAAATCCGGTTTTCCCATATACGTGGTCTCGATGTGATCCCGTTTGTTAAAGGAGGATAACATTGGCTGGGTTAGTTGAAGATCTTACCCCGAGGGAAGATGCCCTTTCCCTTGTTTCTTCTGCGCTTGGCTTTCCATGGGGCATCCATGGAGGCGATAATGCCCTGTGTGTTCAGGGATGTAGGATCCTGAAGGATATTGTTTCCGATGAAGACTTTCCTCCCTTCCCGAGGAGTACCAGGGACGGGTATGCCGTTCTCAGTTCCGACTGTTTCGGAGCAAGCGCAGGAAACCCGGCATTCCTTCGTCTTGCAGGTGAAGTGCCCATGGGAGTGCCTCCATCTTTTCGACTGAATGCAGGCGAATGCGCACTCATCCACACTGGAGGCATATTGCCTGAAGGGTCAGATGCGGTGGTGATGATGGAGGACACGGATTCAGCCGGAGACTGGGTTGAACTTAAAAACGCAGTACAGAAAACTGACAATACTGTTTCCTGCGGGGAAGAGTTTTCCCGGGGGGACGTGCTTCTTCAGGCAGGAAGAAAGATTGATTTTCGGACTTCCGGGCTGTTGGCGATGGCAGGTGTTATGGAAGCGGAATCGGCCGCCCTGCGTGTCGGGATAATAAGCACCGGAGATGAAATTGTCCCGCCTGGCACTATGCCGCTGCCGCCTGGAAAATTCCGCGATGTCAATTCTGCTCTTTTAACTTCTCTGATCCGGGGTGAAGGATACCAGGTCTCGTATTACGGAATAGCGGAGGATTCCAAAAACTTGCTGGCTTCAGTGCTGGAAAAAGCCCTCGGCGAATGCGGAACGGTCGTGATCAGCGGTGGGTCCTCGGTAAGCATGAGAGATCACTGTTCCTCCATTCTTGAGGATCTTCCCGAACCTGGCCTTCTGATAAGGGGAATCCTTATGTCGCCAGGCAAACCGACACTTATCGCAGGTCTGAAAGACGAGAAAAAACTCGTTCTCGGCCTCCCCGGACATCCTTTTTCCTGCTTTCTTTCCGCCTATACTGTCCTTCTGCCGCTGCTGAACGCCATGATATGGGGGAAGCCGCAGGGATCCTGGAGGAAAATATTTCTTCCCTCTGAAGAGACGGTGTTCGGCCATTCGGGAATTGAGGAATTCATTCCGTGCATCCTGAGAGAGGGCAGGGTGTTTCCCTATCCTGTAAAGTCTTCTTTCTCGAAAGCACTTGCTCTTTCTGACGGACTGTACAGGCTCCCGGCGTCACAGGAGACCATACGCAGCGGTGAGGAGGCGGAAATATGGCTTTGGTGAAAGAAAACATGCATGTCACTCTCGCGAGAGCATGGGAAATACTGGAGGAAAACTGCTCTTCTCTCAGTTTCGAATCGTGCCCGGTCCAGGAGACTTTCGGGAGGATCCTTGCCGGTGACGTTGTTTCCAGGAGAAATGTCCCTCATTATAATGCATCGGCCATGGATGGCTACGCTCTTTGTTCGCGGATGACGGCAGGGGCGTCCCAGTCGACACCCCTGTCGTTTGCACCCGAAGATGCCGTCTGGGTAAATACCGGGGGAGATCTGCCCCCGCAGTTTGACTGCGTTGCCATGGTCGAAGACACTTCGACCGACAGGGAGACGGGAATAGTGGTTCTCGCGAAATCTCTTGTCGCGGGAGAAAATGTGAGGCCGCTCGGGGAAGATGTTTTCTGCGGCCAGGTTATTGCCAGGGAGGGAGATACTGTATCCCCTGCCCTTGCTTCACTTCTTGCAACTGCCGGGGTTTCAGAGGTGGATGTACTTGCTGTTCCGAAGACCCTTTATATCCCCACGGGTGATGAAATTATCCCCATGGAGGAATGGCTTTCCATGGACTTGCCCCCTTCAGGGAAGGTCGGGGAGAGCAACTCTCTTCTCGTAAAAGGCTATTTCACCCGGTGGGGCTTCCCGCTGGACATAGCTCCCTGCCTTCCCGATGATCCGGCTGTTCTGAAAGAGTACCTTTCCGAAAAGACTCCCCTCTACGACCTGGTGCTTGTTGGCGCAGGATCGGCGAAAGGCGAGCGGGATCATACCTTCACCGTACTTGGACAAATAGGGCAGCCGCTCTTCAGGTGGCTTCTCATGAAGCCGGGACGCCCTGCATCCGTATCGAAGGCAGGAGAGTGCACGGTCATTAATCTTCCCGGTTTCCCCATGTCCAATGCGGTGATTCTCTGGTCGCTGGTATTCCCTGCACTGAACCTGCTGCAGAAGGGTTCTTTCGACAGGAACAGGGCAATTCCGGATGCTCTCGGTGCAGTTGGTTCGGGAACGGCATCTCTTCTCACGGGCTGTTCTTCATCCTACGGAAAGGAGGAATGGGTACGCCTTAAATGTGTTGAAATAAATGGCGAGAAAAGAACATATCCTCTTCCTTCGGGTGCGAGCGCCCTTTGGTCATTATCCGAATCAGACGGGGTCGCCCTTCTTCCCCTTGAAGCTGCTGAACTACCCAAAGGAAGCACCGTCAGCCTATGGTTCCTGAGGCAGGTTCCCTGGGAGCGGCGGATCCTGTTCCAGGGATCGAACGATCCCGCCTTTGAGAGAATAGCGACCTTTGTCAAGCAGGCAGGGGGAGAGCTGATTGCCCGCTCTGTGGGCAGTCTCGGAGGACTGGCCGCGCTATCGAGAGGTGAATGTCATGTCGCTGCGTGTCACCTGCTCAACAGCGAAACAGGAGAGTACAATTCCTCCTTCATACGTGAGCTTTTCAAGGACAGGGATGAGAACATGGTCCGCAGGCTGGTTTTTTACAGGCAGCAGGGGATCATGATCGCCAGGGGAAACCCGAAAGGCATACTTTCAGCTGCTGACCTAAAGAGAGAGGATGTCTCCATCGTCAACCGTCAGCCGGGTGCAGGCACGAGGGTCCTTCTGGATTATCTTCTCATGCAGGAAGGAATTTCCCCAGGCACGGTGCGGGGGTACGAGAACCAGAGTGCTACCCATTTCGATGCGGGGAACAAGGTCCTGCTCGGGTTTGCCGATGCCGCCCTGGGGATCAAGTCAGTTGCGGATGCGCTTGGGCTGGATTTCATTCCTGTCACGGAGGAACCATATGAACTGGTGTTTCCGAGATCTTTTGAAGATCACACTGGTATCCGGGCGCTCCTGCGAGCTCTCGATGACGGGCGGTGGAGAGACATGGTGGACAGGATGGGGGGCTACAGATGGCCGGAATAATACAGGATCCCTACGGACGGATACTTGAATACGTCCGTATTTCGGTGACAGACAGGTGCAATTATCGGTGCCGCTACTGCATGCCTTCAGAGGGCGTGGAATGGATTCCCCACGAAGAGATCATGTCGTACGAGAACATACTGTTTCTCTGCGAAGTTTTTGTGGAACTCGGGGTAAAGAAAATCCGGTTTACCGGAGGGGAGCCCTTTGTTCGAAAAGGTTTTGTGTCTTTTCTCAAAAAGGTCCGTGAGAAGTTTCCCGGTCTCCGCATAGCAGTGACCACCAATGGTACGATGTTGGAGGAAACTGCAGACCGTCTTTCGGGACTCAGGCTTGAATCCGTAAATGTGAGCCTTGATACACTCGACCCGCAAAAATTTCACTATATCACGGTTACAGGAGACATAGAAAAGGTCATTCGGGGGGTCGATGCTCTCTGTGCTGAAAAAAACGTCCCGGTGAAGATCAACACGGTGGCAATGAAACATTTCAACGACGATGAAATTCGCTCCCTTGTGGGATTTGCACGGGAAAGGGATATTCTGGCCCGTTTCATAGAATTTATGCCCCTTGACAGGGATGTATGGTCGCAGGACAAGTATATTTCCGCACGGGACATTCTTTCCCTTCTTCCAGATGCCGGATCATGGGAACCCTGTGATCCCGCAGGACGTTCAGAGGTCAGTGGTCCGTCCAGATACTATCGGAATAGCTCAACAGGCCAAAAAGTAGGTATCATTTCTGCGGTTTCTGATCATTTTTGCAATTTATGCAACCGACTTCGGGTTACTTCAACAGGAGTTGTACGCCCCTGCCTGTTCGGAAATTTCGGTGTACCGGTGATCGATGCTCTGCGTGAAAAAAATAGGGAGGCAGTGAAAAAAGGGATACTGAAAGCTGTAGCCGCAAAACCCCGTAGGGGGTTGACAGGAATTCCCGGAGAGAATGGTTTGTGTGAAGAACGGCATATGTCCCAGATCGGAGGATAAATTATATGGTCCATGACACTGTCCCTGCAGGGGAACAGCTCTCGCACCTCGATGAAGATGGCAGGCCGAGAATGGTTGACGTGAGCGGCAAGGCCGAAACATACCGTACTGCTGTCGCTGAAGGGTGCGTCATCCTGGATGAGGCTGTTTGTGCCTGTCTCTCTGATGGAAAAAATTCAAAGAAGGGCGATGTCTTCCGCATCGCTGAAACTGCCGGAATAATGGCTGTAAAAAAGACACCGGAGCTGATCCCGCTGTGTCATGGAATACGGATCGAAAAAGCGGAGATACGGTGCTCCCTTGACGAGGGGAAGAAAAAGGTCTGTATCCGCTGTACGGTGGCTGCGAGAGATGTAACCGGGGTTGAGATGGAAGCACTGACCGGAGTTTCGGCAGCAGCCCTCACAGTGTATGATATGTGCAAGGGAATTTCAAAGAATATGGTGATACAGGACATCCGGCTCTTGAAGAAAACTGGCGGGAAAAGCGGCACCTATACGGCCGGGGGGATGAGTGAAGATGCGGATTCTTGAAATACTGGAGAACGAGGGCGAAAGGCAGTTTGTTCACACGCTCTGCTTTGTAGGCGTGAACGGCGCGGGGAGGACATCCTTCAATGGAACGGAGAGACAATTGTTCCTTTTGCCGCCGGGTGCCGCGGATCGCCTGCCCGATAATTCCTCCGGTTTCGTTGTTTCTGCCCGGGAGTTTTCCCCGAGTGGTTTTTTGTCGGTGCAGGAGTGTCTCTTCCGTATCAGGCTATCTGAAGACCACGGTCTTGCGCTTCTTCATCCGGAAAAGAGCGGATTTGTCCCCCTCTCTTCAGCATGTTCCTTCCTTCGCCCGTTCACGGCCGGAATTATCACCGTGAGCGACAAGGGGAGCCGTGGGGAAAGGGAGGACGGTTCCGGACCTGCCCTTGCAGCGGAAGTGACCGCTCTGGGGGCGGACGTGCTTTTCACGTCGATCGTCCCCGACGATCACGAAGTGCTTGTTCCGCTCCTGAAGGAATGGAGCGACGGCAAATGTCTTGACCTGATCCTGTGCACCGGTGGTACTGGTTTTTCCCAGAGAGATGTAACGCCGGAAGCGCTGGATGCTGTCGGTGAGAAACACGTTCCGGGGATCGGTGAAGCCATGAGGGCGGCATCACTGAAAATCACCCCGAGGGCCATACTGAGCCGTGCGAATGCTGTTATACGAGGCAAAACACTCGTTATCTCACTTCCCGGAAGCACAAAAGCGGCTCTGGAGTGTTTCGTCTCGGTGGCACCTGCGCTCAGGCACGGGATCGAAATACTCTGCGGCCGGGACAGCGAGTGCGGCTCGAATCCGGTTTGACTGCAGAGGAATCCATAAGCGGAAGAGGAGGCCATCCGGTGGACATTGAAAACCAGGGTGTCAAAAAATGTGTCATCCTCACAGGGATGTCCGGGGCGGGAAAATCAACTGCTCTCAAAGTACTTGAAGACCAGGGGATGTTCGCCATCGACAATATTCCTCCGGCACTCCTTTC
>JAAYJB010000427.1 GCA_012523155.1 Synergistaceae bacterium
AGATGGGTGTACCCTGGAACGATGATTTCTATATGGCGCGAGCCCCTGTCAAGGAGAATCGCGAGAAGAGCTTCTAAGCCGGTACATATCCTGAGAAGGCGGTCGCGCAGGAAAAGGCGCATCGTTACCGACACCTGGTCGTTCCGGCTCCTCCCTGTATGGAGCTTGGCCCCAGTGGGACCAAGCAGTTCGATGAGTCGGCTCTCGATGTTCATATGAACATCTTCAAGTTCCTCGGAAGGAAGAAACGTTCCCGAGGAAATCTCATCCCGGATCATGCTCAGGCCTTCCTCTATCCTGCGCAGCTCTTCAGCAGAAAGGAGCCCGACAGAACCCAGCATGCGTGCATGGGCAATGCTGCCCTCGATGTCATAGCCTGCAAGAGACCAGTCGAGGTCGAGAGACTGGGTGAATGCCTGGACGACCTTCGCTGTAGTTTCCGTAAAACGCCCCTTCCACATGATCAGTACCCCTTCCGCGAAATGTTCCGTCAGCGGCGGACACAGCCGCTTTCTACGGGAGACCCGCAATAGAGCGGGGATAGAATAGTCTTCAGAAAATCACCTGCAGGATGAAATCCGAGTGCGATCCACGAGGCTGCCTGAAGATGAATGCACTTTGTTCCTCCCTGCCCGGAATAGTCTATACCTCCGACTCCTCCCCTGCAAAGCTTTTTCCATAGCGAGCGCCTGTATCTGACAAGGAAACGGGATCTCGGACGTGAAATGAGCCCTATCCGAAGACGTGCATGAAAAAGATTGTAGCGGATCCAGGAGCTCTTTTCCGTTTCCAGTGCCTTTTCTGCATCTGAGACCGCTCCGTGGGATTCCTTTTCTCCACAGAGATTCACCAGGAAAGGGCATGTGAGCCAGAACGTGGTCGGAAAAGGATTTCCCCGACGCAGGGGGCTGCAGGCAATGACCGAGGGACAGCCGTGGATACAGCGCCCCGCGATGCCGATAAGGAGCATCGGATCGAATTTACGGCCTTTCATCTGCTGAAAGACGATCTGCCTGTCCAGGGAAGAGGGAAGTTCAAAAAAAGAACGGGGGCGTATCGGGCCCCCGTGATCGAATTTCTTCAGTTTTTTCACTTCGCCGGTTTGCCCCGTTTTTTCGCTGCCCTGGAATTATTCATCTTGCTGTTGAGGTCAGCTATTTTCGCTTCGCTCTGCTTGAGGTAATTGGACAGTTTTTTTTCGAAGGAATCCCTCGGATCCTCCGGAGCAGCCGGGGTGAAAGACCCCCGGGGCGATGGAGCAGAACGAGGGGCCTCCATCTTTTTCAGAGAAAGGTCGATCCTGCCCTTTTCGTCGATCTTTATGACCCGTGCCTGGACTTCCTGGTTCAGTGCAAGGATGTCTTCGACTTTTTTGACGAAGCTGTGGGACAGCTCGGATATATGGATCATCGCCCTCTGCCCCGATTTTATCCGGACAAATGCACCATAGGGCATGATCTGTTCGACGACGCATGTAACTACTTCCCCCGGAGCAAGAACCGCTCCTTCCGCTTTTTTTTCTTCTGCCATGCGGTTTTCTACCCTCCACGATTTTGGATGCTGATTTTTGCTCTTATATCACGATACACCGTGGTACAAAAAATATCCGGTAGAAACCACCTCCGCAGGCTTGTCTGGATTTATCCGGTTGTTCTGCTTTTTCCCGGCCATGGCTCGTTATTGACCCCAAATCACTTCTTGTCCTCACGGACATGAAGAATTATATCAGACAATTCCCTTTTCCTGACAAACTGTGTTCTGAATATCTTCTGGACGGGAACTGCCTCAGAAAAACAAAAGAATAAAAACGAAGACGACATCACAGGTGAATTTTTTTATTCCATGGCACGGCTCAGTGCCTGGACCACTCTTTCGGGCTGGAAGGGCTTCACTATGTAATCAACGGCACCAGCCCTGATCGCCTCGATAACCATCGGCTGCTGACCCATGGCGCTCACCATGACTATCCTGGCCTCCGAGTCAATGGAGCGTATCTCCCTGACAGCATCAATGCCATTCATTTCGGGCATTGTGATATCCATGGTTACGGCGTCAGGCTTCAGTTCGCGATAGGATTCCACGGCAGTTCTGCCGTTTTCCGCCTCGGCCACCACGTCAAAACCATTTTTCTTCAGGATGTCCTTCAGCATTATCCTCATGAATGACGCATCATCCACTACCAGAACTTTCTTTCCCATGCCTCTTCATTCCTCCCGCAGGAAAAGGGCTGAGAGGATCTCACTGAAGACGGATATCCTCTCTCCGCAATATGCAATTTCCCGGACTGCAGATCCTGCAGTCCGGGAAATTGTACGGAATCAATCTTTCTGAAGGACACCGAGTTCTTCGACGAAGAGCGGGCTGAGAACCTTGATGAAGGTACCTTTCATACCGAGGCTGCGGCTTTCAATGATGCCGGCGCTCTCGAGCTTTCGAAGTGCATTGACGATGACACTCCTCGTTACTCCGACCCTGTCGGCCACCTTGCTGGCAATAACTACTCCCTCGAACGAGCCAAGCTCGCTGATGATGTGCTTCACCGACTCCACTTCAGAGTAGGAAAGCGCTCTCATTGCCATCTGGACGATGAGCCGTTCGCGTGCCCGCTCCTCTATGTTCTTTGTCCTTTCGTGGAGAATTTCGATCCCCACAAGTGTGGCAAGATACTCCGAAAGTACAAGGTCGCGCATGGAGAAGGGCTGGAAGAACCTGACGAGAAGAAGCGTGCCGAGCCGCTCTGCAGCTCCATAGATAGGAATATAGAGCATGTGCTTTTCCGGTGCTTCCTCGCCGGCGTCGTCAAAGAGATAGGCGTCAGTCTCGCTCAGTATCGTCTCACGGTGCTGGTTCATCCTTTCGACGAATACCTCGGGCATGTACCCCTTGTCAATGAAGTTGGAAACCTCTTCCGAATGGTACTCCGATATCCATGAGTGCCCGAGGATCTTGCCCTCCCTGTTGAT